>DASWKU010000346.1:0-3121 GCA_036396455.1 Flavobacteriaceae bacterium | reverse complement strand
GATTTATAATAAAAATCAACCATATCATCTATGGGACGCACCAAATCGTCTTCTATTTCATGATAAAACCACCCTGGTCTAATGGAAACATCCGCTTCTCCAGGCACCCACTTTTCACCATCCTCATGCCCAGACATATACTCTGTATAATGTACTTTGCCATTCAAATCATCTTCTTGGCGTAAAAGACACCAATTGGTTTTGTTTGCATAGCCTTCTTCATTACCTATCCATCTAGCTTCCGAGGGACCAATTCCCCAAACAAGTGTATTTGGAGATGTTTTGTATATTAATTTATAAGTCTCTTCCCAATTATAATACTTGAGCGTGTTTATTTTTCTCAGTTCGTTGGCTCCTTCATAATAGCCGTAGCCTCCATTAGCACCATCAAACCACATTTCAAATACGTCTCCATAATTGGTTAGTAATTCATTTAATTGATTTCTAAAGTATGTGACATATTCAGGTTTCCCATAATCTGAGCGACTTCTATCCCAAGGTGATAGATAAATCCCTAGTTTTAACCCATACGCTCTACAAGCTTCTGCCAATTCTTTAACCACATCGCCTTTACCATTTTTCCAAGGAGCATTTTTTACTGAGCGGTCGGTATATTTTGATGGCCATAGACAAAACCCATCGTGGTGTTTTGCTGTTAAAATAATGCCTTTCATTCCAGCTTCTTTAACGATACGTGCCCATTGACGGGTATCCAAAGCCGTAGGGTTAAACAGTTCTGGAGATTCATCACCATATCCCCACTCTTTATTGGTAAAAGTATTTAACGAAAAATGTATAAATGCATAAAACCCCATGTCATGCCAATCCATCTGTTTTTGCGTAGGCAGAGGTCCAAACGGAGCCGGTGGGTTTACCGATTCCTGACAATTGCTAACTACAAAAACACATAAAAGAATTATACTAAATTTCTTGATCATACTTATAAGTTTATCATCTCAAAGCTAACGCTAATTGACATTTTTATTTGTAAAATTTCGACCAACAACAATTTTGAAAGTGTCATAAGTTTGATCCGTCCTGAAATGGCTATAAGATGTTTTATAAAAAACAAGGTATCAGCAACACATTTTAATCCTTATCCCGCTTCTTCCTTCTCCTCCAAAGGATATAAAAGATAATCATTAGTACAGGCAAAATAATATATACAATGACATCAAATGTGCTTGTAAAGTCGATAGGGTCATTGTCATCTGGATTTTGTGAGCCTATAGGCAATTGTAGTAGTAAAGGATATAGTTTGTTTAACATTGTTTTTTTTGAATGACTATTATGCAATTTACGAAATTAAAGCCTGTAATACAATCGTATGGGATACGAGCTGCCCCGCCCTCTGTTTTTGGAGGCATCCCAATCTCTTTGTTGGTCATGTCGCTTTAGACTGATCTCGGAACGCTTGCCATTGACGGTAATACGGGCATAAATGGATAGTTCCTGTGGTTTGCTTCGGGACTTTCTTGTGAAGAAAACCACCGAAAAGGTGTTGCTTGTTTGCATTTTAAGAAGCTTTCGTTAAACATTTACTTGCAAAAACAAAAGTCAAATCATTCTTAAATGTTCCTTAAAACTACAACAATTCCGGTAAATAAGTGTTCACCGATTTTCACACCTTTTATATGATTTCAATTGGTCTTATTTGACATCAAACAAAATGGCTAAAAACAAAAAACATTGATAATCATACAATTAACAATGTTTTGATAGTTCCTATTTCTAGGTTCGGTGGCCAAGATTTAAAAAAACTACAATATACTGACAAACAGTTATTTAATATTTATAAATTTCAATAGGACATTCTATAGGGCATATTTAAACAAGAAATCGACTATCACACATGAAAATTAAACAATTCTAATCTAGGTGAGCCTATAAACATTATTAACTTCTTAATATTCACATGCTAAAAACTGGCTTGCATATTCCTTAAACCATGTATATACTGGAAGCGCACAAGCATCAGGATCACTACCGTAAGCAATGCCTCCATCTAGAGCCCCCTTATCTATTAAATTCTCGGGTGCTAATAGGTTCCAACTTACGTTTCCTGAACTATCTGCCAAGCCTTTAAAATTAGCTCCAAATCCCCAGCCTCCTTCCACGCCAGTAATCCCTCCTTTTCCCCAAACACCATATTGCTCAGGTCCCCAATCAATTTCTGTAACTGCAATGGGTGCGAAATCGGCAACAGGTTTTATATTTTCATTCCAATTACTTTGAAATGTTTCAGGGTTATTATTGTCTTGTCCCCAATATCCTGGATATATATGAACAGCATACCCAATATTATCTCCTTCTATTTTATTGTTTGCATATCCTTTATATTGAGATTGATATCCTGATCCTGGTATCCAAAGGATATTATTTGAACCATTCTCTCTAATTAAATTGACCAAAGATTGGAAAAGAATTTTTAGCTGATCAAAATGATCTTGAGTATTGGCTCCTTCTGTTCCATTAGGTAGTCGTATTCTAATAGGTTCGTTTGCTAATTCAAACATAACGTTATCGGTATTTTTCAAATCTGGATGTCCAGATAAATACCCCCATACTATTTTAAGATATTCATGATAAGGCCCATCTACACCAATAACATCAGGGCATACACCAGGTGGCCTTAAAATCACATACATTCCTCTTGACTTAGCATGTTTTATGAGGGGTATTATAACATTATCCACAGATAATTTAAACCTTTCTAAATTAAATTCGGAAATATCATTTTCTGAAATTCCGCTTACCCCGACATTATTGGTCCAATAAGGATCAATGTGCAACCTTACATAATTTAAATACCATCCTTCTTCGGTGTTAGTCAATTTATCCATAACCCCTTTGTTATAGTCAAGACAGCCTTCAACATCATAATTATTCCATCGCCATTCTCCCACAGCTCCTCCGTTAAACCATGGACTCGGAGTCATTGCTACACCGTGCAGCAAAACATTATTACCGCAAGGGTCTTTCAAATAGCGACCATCTACTTCTAATCTAGGTGTTTCAATAGGTCTTGTTATTACGGACTCTTCTGTTTCGTCTTCCTTATTGGGATCTGAAATTTTAACAACTTCCAGTTCTTTGTTTGAACAATTAAAATTTAAGCATA
>DASWKU010000345.1:0-2001 GCA_036396455.1 Flavobacteriaceae bacterium | reverse complement strand
ACAAGTTATTAAAAGATGATCAAGAGGTAAAAGTAACTTATTATGAAGCTAAATTATTTGATAGTAAATCAAATAGTTTTGTTGTTACAAAAATAATAACAAATATTATACAAAAATAATGTACGTACCATTTGACACATTGCCTTCCCATTCAAGAGTTTGGATCTACCAGGCCAATCGCTCATTTACAGATGCTGAAATTGCAGACATTGAATCTAAACTCAAGGTCTTTATTGAAAACTGGACAGCACATGGCAGTGATCTAAAATCTGGTTATACCATTGTTTATAAGCGATTCATTGTAATTGCCTTGGATCAAAACTTAAATAAGGCTTCAGGCTGCTCCATTGACGCCTCAGTACATTTTATTCAACAATTGGAGAAACAATACAACGTGGATTTAATGGACAAAATGAATGTCTCCTACAAGCAAGGAGATTTTATTGCTTATAAATCCTTATTGGACTTCAAAAAAATGGCCAAGGACAAAGCGGTTTCCAGGCAGACCATCGTTTTCAACAATCTTGTAAATAATATCGCGGAATTTAAGGAAAACTGGGAGGTTCCCGCCAGTGAGAGTTGGCATGGTAGGTTCATTAAATAGGGTATTTCTGGTTTGAAAAACTTCAGCCCCATTATCCTTAACTATTTCTTTGCCCAAGGTATAAACCTAAAAAAAGCTTTCATATATCAAATAGAATAATGATTTTTGCGGCTTACAAAGAGCATATATAATATTATGGCTAACGAGATTATCTTATTAAATATTTCAGGGCAGGACAAACCAGGATTGACCTCTGGTTTGACATCAGTTTTGGCTGAATACGGTGCCAAGGTGTTGGATATTGGTCAGGCGAACATTCATGATACGTTATCATTAGGGATCCTGTTTAAAATTGAATCTGGTGAAAAATCGGCTGCAGTATTAAAGGATTTACTTTTTAAGTCGTATGAGCTTGGAATTAAAGCTAAATTCACTCCAATTACACTTGAAAAATACGAACATTGGGTAAGCCTTCAAGGTAAGGATCGGTATATCGTAACGATTCTAGGGGATAAACTCTCTGCTAAACAAATCTCTGAAGTGACTCAAGTCATTTCCGAAAAGAATTTAAATATAAATGCCATTAAACGGCTTACTGGGCGATTGTCTCTTATTAAAGAGGAAGAATATCCAAGGGCATGCATCGAACTTTCCATTAGAGGAAAAATTGATGACAAAGCGCAGATCACTGAAAAATTCATGCAAATCTCCCATGATCTGAATGTTGATATAGCCTTTCAGGAAGATAATATTTATAAACGAAACAGGCGTTTGGTCTGTTTTGATATGGACTCAACGCTCATACAAACCGAAGTTATTGATGAATTGGCAGAGTTGGCTGGCGTAGGTTCAGAGGTAAAAGCCATTACCGAATCGGCAATGAATGGTGAAATTGACTTTAACGAGAGTTTTATTAGCCGTATGAAGCTTCTTAAAGGTTTGAGTGAAGAAGTATTACAGGAAGTTGCAGTTAATCTGCCCATAACCAAAGGTGCAAGAAGACTTATAAATACTTTGAAGAATTATGGCTTTAAAACCGCTATTTTATCGGGTGGGTTTACCTACTTTGGTCATTATTTACAAAAAGAACTGGGAATTGATTATGTTTATGCCAACCAATTGGAAATTAAAGACGGTGTCCTAACCGGAAACTATATTGGCGATATTGTAAATGGAAATAAAAAAGCGGAATACCTTAAAGAACTAGCAAAAAGAGAAGGAATCGATATCAATCAAACAATCGCAGTGGGAGATGGAGCAAATGACTTGCCTATGCTCAATGTTGCAGGTTTGGGAATTGCCTTCCATGCAAAACCCACAGTAAAGGACAATGCGCAAAATTCCATATCAAGTATTGGGTTGGATGGCGTATTATATTTGTTGGGTTACCACGACAGGCATATAGATCTAATTGAATGAGCAAATTCAAGATGGAAAGGTTAAAGCATTGAAAATAA
>DASWKU010000344.1:0-8165 GCA_036396455.1 Flavobacteriaceae bacterium | reverse complement strand
TCACCTTGATTATTGCCATTCTTATTTCGGCGGTCAATGCATTGACCTTAAGTCCGGCATTGTGTGCCTTATTCTTAAAACCACATGACGAAGATAAACTTAAAAATAAAAATGTTGTGCAGCGGTTTTACACCCTTTTTAACCGTGGCTTTAATGCAACAGTTAATAAATATGAAAAATCACTTCAATTTCTTTTCAAGAGAAAATGGATTCCGGTGCTGTTATTGATTATTGCCGTGGTTGGCATTTTTTGGGCTTCCAAAACCACACCAACAGGCTTCGTTCCCAATGAGGATAGAGGGATCGTTTTTGCAAATATAGAGTTACCGGTAGGGGCGTCTTTGGATAGAACCAATGAAGTAGTACAGGAAATGTATGAGAAATCACACAATCTGCCTGGGGTTGAAGACGTGTCCTTCGTTCAAGGGCGAAGTTTGGTAAGTGGGGCAGGAAGTAATTATGCCATGGGATTTGTGAAACTTAAAGACTGGTCAGAACGCAAGGATCCATCATTATCGACTGACGCTACTGTAGGCAAATTATTTGGTATCGCGTCCACCATTGAAGGAGCCAATATTATTTTCTTTGCGCCTCCCAGTATTCCAGGGTTTGGGTTTTCCGGTGGTTTTGAAGTCAGTCTACTGGACCGTTTTGGAGGAGACTTTACCGAATTGGATAAGGCAAATAAGGAATTTACCGCAGCCTTGATGAAACATCCGGAAATTCAATTTGTGCAATCGTCCTTCAACACCAACTATCCACAATATGAAATGGAAATCAATGTGCCTTTGGCCAAGGAAAAAGGGGTGCCAATCAATAGTATATTTTCAACCTTGCAAGGCTATATAGGGGGTATTTATGCTTCAGATTTTGCACGATTTGGGAAACAGTTCCGCATCTATATTCAGGCGTTACCTGAAGATCGGGCCAATGTAAAGGATTTAAACAGTATGTATGTGAGAACCGATACAGGAGAGATGGCTCCAATCACACAGTTTGTGACCTTAAAAAGGGTGTATGGCCCCCAATCGGTAACACGTTTTAATTTGTTCAACTCAACAAGTTTATCTGGAGGTACAAATCCGGGATATAGTTCTGGTGATGCCATTAGGGTCATTGAGGAGGAAGTTGCAAAATTGCCAAGTAATTATGCGGTTGATTATTCTGGACTGACACGGGAAGAAATCAATGCGGGAAACCAAACCACCTTTATTTTTATATTGAGCATCCTGTTTGTGTACTTCTTGCTTTGTGCACAATACGAAAGTTATTTTTTACCATTTGCGGTGATATGCTCGCTTCCTCTTGGGGTTTTTGGAGCGTACTTTTGCACGAAAATGATGGGGCTTGAAAACACGATTTATTTTCAGATTGCACTCATTATGCTTATAGGTTTATTGGCAAAAAATGCGATTCTTATTGTTGAGTTTGCCATTCAAAGGCGACGTCATGGCGAAAGCTTGGTCGATTCGGCAATGCACGGAGCTAAAGCCCGTTTACGCCCCATTTTAATGACTTCTTTTGCTTTTGTGTTTGGATTGATGCCTTTGGTGTTGACCAAAGGGGTTGGTCATGAAGGCAATAATTCCATAGGTACGGGTGCTGTGGGCGGAATGTTTATTGGAACAATTTTAGGGGTTTTCGTAATTCCGGTGCTGTATATTTTATTTCAGTGGTTACAGGAAAAAGTTACGGGAAAAACCTCAATTCGAATTCAAAATAATGAAGATTAGATGCTATGATATCAAATATTAAAAATAGACTGTTGAATAAAGCTGTTGTTTTGGTAGTCGTTTCACTGACCTTACAAAGTTGTTTTGTGGCCAAAGATTACGAACGACCAACCTTTGAAGAGACCCAAAATTTATATAGAACGGACCGATTGCCAACAGATAGCCTCTCCATGGCCAATGTCTCCTGGCAGGATCTATTCACCGACCCTTATTTGCAACAATACATTCAGGAGGGGTTGGAAAACAACATCGATATTCGCATTGCCCTACAACAAATGGCTGCCGCTGAGGCGTATTTGAAACAAGGAAAGGCAGGAAATTTACCAAGTATCAATGCCAATGCTTCCTTAACACATCAGGAGTTTGCAAAAAACAGTCAGCTTGGGCAGGTGTATGACGGTTCGTTGGAACAGTTCGATTTATCGGCAAAGTTGTCTTGGGAAGCTGATATTTGGGGCAAAATAAGGAGCAACAAAAGAGCTTATCAGGCCAGTTATTTACAAAGTGTCGCAGCGCATCAGGCAGTGAAAACGCAACTCATCGGTTCCATTGCCACAACCTATTATCAGTTGTTGGCATTGGATGAACAATTGAACATCACCAGACAATCCGTTGCCACGCGTGGGAAAAGTGTGGAAACCATCAAGGCATTAAAAGACGCCGGACAGGTTACGCAGGTGGCCGTGGACCAGAATATTGCACAGTTCAATAACGCCAAAGCGTTACAGGTGGATATTGAAACGGCCATTTTCAAGACCGAAAATGTGTTGAGCATTCTGTTAGGAAAGGCTCCTCAACATTTGGAAAGGAATACCCTTGAAACACAAGCTATCGATACCGATATGAAATTGGGTGTTCCGGCCACTTTATTGAGTAACAGACCCGATGTCATGGCCGCCGAATATGATTTAATCACTTCTTTTGAATTGACCAATGTGGCCAGAAGTGACTTTTATCCGTCGTTGACCATTACGGCTACCAGTGGGTTTCAGAGCATTGAACTGGACCAGTGGTTGAATGCGAACTCCTGGTTTGCTACCTTTGTTGGTGGATTGACACAGCCTATTTTCAACCAGCGCAAAATCAAGACCCAATATGAAGTGGCCAAAGCCCAACACGAACAGTCCTTGTTGAATTTTAAACAGTCGTTATTGGTGGCAGGCAGTGAAGTGTCCAACGCACTTTATGCTTACCACGCCGAAACCGAGAAGTTTGAATATCGCCAAAAGGAGGTTGAAGCCTTGCGCAACGCCGAGACCAACTCGGAAGAATTGCTAAAAAATGGCTATGCCAATTATTTGGATTTATTGACCGCCAGACAAAGTGCCTTGAATGCCGAACTTAATGTGATTGATAGCAAACTGCAACAACTGTTGACCGTGGTTGATTTATATGAAGCCCTTGGTGGGGGTTGGCGGTAAAAAAGGTGTAGTATTGTAGGTGATTTTGAGAAGTTTCGTTTTACGTTTTTTGTGTAACACTTTTTGCGATATTGCCAAGATTTAAGTCTATTAAGAGACAAAATTATCTAAAACAAAAACTAGTCTTCCAAATTATAAGTAGGAATATTATGCCTATCTAGAATGCCTTTACACCATGTTTTTAAACTCTCATACCAATCACGTTCACTAATTTTAATTGCAAAATTCATTACACGACAACGATCAAAAAATAACCTGTTAACACTTCTATTGTAAAAATCTCTTGGATCAACAATATCGGCTATCATGAAGGCGTCAATAGGAGTTAATGAAGGAGCCCTAGAAAACCATTTTTTAATAAAACTATCCGCTCGTAATTGCTCTGTTTGATCAATCCAAGAAGTACCAGTTTTACATTGGCCAAAACATATTAACTTTGATGGTTGACCATCAAGGAATGGTATCCAGGCTACAACATCCAATTTATCATCCTGTGGAATATAAGTCAAATCCTGCTTTTTGCGAATTTCACCTTCACCAAATTCTTTTACTAGTTCTTCAAGTTTATTATAAAATCCATCTTGTCTGTTTTCTGTGCCAAAAATATAACCCTTGGAATACTTTCCAAAATACTCTGTTAAAATATCTTTACATACAGATTCAAACAGCAAGGACCCATCAATTCCATTACTGATACGAGAGGCATCCATTTTATGTCGAGTTGCCAATAAAAGATAAATATAAAGCCATTTTATGTCTTCTGGAAAACCCTCTTTAAATGAAAAGTTATATCCTTTGGCATCAAAGGAGAAAGGATAGTTTTCTCCACAGGAGTTAAATCTTCTATGCAATTCAGAAGAAATATCATCAAGAAAACCTTCGGATTTCAATTCTTCCTCGTCGTCATCGGGCTCTTGAACATCGTCACATATTTGTAGGATTTTTTTTATATCTGTTACTGATGTGGAACCATCTTTACGTTTCAGACATTCGATTTCCCAAAAGTCCGCAACATCAATTAGTGAAGGTTCAGGACTAAGACCTGTATTTAATTTATATGGCATCGTCCTCTCTACGTCTTTTTTTATCCATTGAATGAATATCTTGTCTAATAGATTTCATTTTATCAAATAAATCGTAAGCTCTATCAACAAGGGAACTCGATACAGAAAGCAAATGCTCATCACCCTTATAACCCTCATTGACATATGACCATGCTTTTTGAACATCTCTTTGGGCAGCATAAAGGCTATCCTCAAATATTCTACTACGAGGCCTACTGAGTTCATAAGCAAAATCCAGAGGTTGATTTGCCCTTATTGCTGCCAGTGCCTCATGATTTTTTACAATACTTTCTAATTTTCTTAAATCAGGATTTTGAGTTTTAATAATGGGATCGATATCAGTCTTTTTACTTCCATATAACCAAGTTAAAAATTCTTGTAATTCTTCACTTTTTTCACCTGGTATTGGATTGTCCAATTCAAGTTCCGGATTCGAAATTTGAAGAAATGTTCTAAATCCATCATATTGAAGAGCAGTATAAAGGTGAGAGAAATAAAGCCGTCCTTTTTTTATATCCTCACGGCTAAATAGCTTTTGATTTTCGGCTTGTTCAATAACCATTATCCCCTCATATAATTTTTGAACTGTTTTATGAGTATCTCCAACTTGAAAGGCAATTTCTTTAAGTGGGATATCAAATTTTTTTCTAATCCGGGATATGTATTGTGCTTTGGCAAAACTATTCCATTGAGTTGGACCATTAATGTGCTTAAATCCAATAAATCGCCATGCCTCTTTTCTGTCATCAACATATATAACTGGCAGTGTTTGGAGTTCAGATATTAACTGAGGATTTATTCGTTGTAAGACTTCGTCATCAAGCTTTTTATCAACCAAATCAGGATCAAGGACTATTCTAACGGCTGCCAGCCTTCTATTTCCTTCTAAAACAATGTTCTCATTTCGAAGAGCTATTAATGGTTCTGTCGTAAAAAACCCATGGGCAACTATTGAAATAACAATTTCTTCAAGAGCCATGTTCTCCCATAAAACAGAAAAAATTTCAGCATCTTCAGTGTCCTCCTTAATTCCAAATTCTGCTAGTCTGGGATTTTCCCAATCGAAAAATAGATTAGATGTATTTGGATATTCTATTTGATAATTCATCTCTATAATATTATAGGATATTCCTTATTGTTTATTTTGAATTGCTTAGGGACAATTACTGAATTCGAAAAATACATTATTTCCGAACCTAACCTAGCATTTTGAACACTATAATTAATGTCAAAATTAATCTTTCTATAATTTTCATAGAGTTGTTCAATTTCGGCAACTTTATCATAAGAGACAATCCATTTAAAATGTTCAAGATTCTCTAAAAAGCTTGCTAGATTACTATGGTCTTTATGGGTGTAAAAATTTAAATATAGATTTTTACCTTGCTCATAATATGGGGGATCAAGATATATTAGAGTATTGTTAATATCTAAATTTGTAGCTACCTCCGAAAGAAAATTAAGGGCATCAAGATTATAAAACATGATTCTGTCCTTTAATTCATTTATTTTTCTAATTCTAGGGATAAGATTCTCCTTGCGAAATCGAGCATTAATTTTATAATTCCCTTTTTGGGACATTCCACCCGTTGGCCCAGCTTTTGGCAATATTCCACCTCGATTGGAACGATTTAAAAAAAATGTTGAAAATCCCAATTCAAATTCAGAAAACTCTTCTGGATTATCATAAATATATTTATGCTTTTCCCATTCTTCAATGGTTATTTCTGTTCTTTCGAGTTCGTTTATAAATCTTTCTGAATTCATTAATAGTGAGTTCCAAAAGGCGAAAATATGAGGATCGGCGTCATTCAAAACTATTTGTTCCACTTTGCCTTCAGTCAATAATCCTAACGCCGCACCTGCTCCACCAGCATAAGCTTCACAATAAATTCCCTTAATACCATTTTCAAGAAGTAAGTCTCCCATGAAATGCTTCAGAGATGATTTACCACCTGGATATCTCAGTGGGCTTGGAAATTTTTTGGCTATAAACTTAGCTTGATTCATATTTCAAAAATATGGAATTTAAAATGAGATAGTTAGTTTAATTAAATTTTTTTAACATTACCAACATCATTACTCTCGTAAAGTATCTTCAAACAATTTAAAAATACGGCGGTACTCGTCGGACCAACTGGAGGCTTCCACAAAGCCGTGATCTTCCAAAGGGAATAGAGCGAGTTCCCAATTTTCCTTTTTCAATTCTATCAACCGTTGGCTCAACCGCACAATATCCTGAAAATGAACGTTGCGATCAATTACACCATGAAGCATCAATAAATTGCCTTCCAAACGTTCAGCAAAATAAAGGGGAGAACTTTGTTGATAGGCCTTGGGGTCTTCAACAGGGGTATTTAAAATGTTGGCGGTATAGCCATGGTTGTAATGTGCCCAATCTGTCACCGATCGTAATGCTGCGCCACTTTTGAATGTTCCGGGAGCCGTAAACATGGCCATTAGGGTCATAAACCCACCATACGACCCGCCGTAAATGCCCATTCGGTTTTTATCAATGCCCTGTTTTTCCACCAAATAGTTGGCACCGTCAATCTGGTCTTCCATATCTTTACCTCCCATGTGTCGATAAATAGCAGTTCGCCAATCGCGACCGTAACCTTGACTTGCACGATAGTCTATAGCCAAAACCGTGTAGCCATTATCGGCAAGAACGTTATGGAACATATACTCACGATAGTAGGATGGCCACCAATTATGGACATTTTGTAAGTAACCTGCACCATGCACAAAGATGATGGCTGCACCATTTTTCTTGTCCGCTTTAGGTTGATACAACGTAGCAGGAACCTCTATACCATCCCTGGCCGTAAAATGGATAATTTCAGAATCCATCCAATCATAGGCTTCAAAATCTTCGGTTGTCGATTTGGTGAGTTGGACCATCTCTGCCCCCGGCTTATTGGGCATGACATATAGTTCCCAAGGTTTGTTGGTGTAGGAATACCGAATGGCCAATTGTTTTTCATCTGGAGACATGGTCACTTCATGCCCTCCTTTTTTGGAAGTGATCTGCGCCATTTTACCGCCTTTAACCGAAAGGTGATAAAAATGCTGCTCATGTGGACTGACTTTATTACTGGTGATGTAAAAGGTTGTTTTGTCTTTGGATAAGGCCACATTAAGGATTTCAAAATGGCCTTCAGTCAATGCTTTGATTTTTCCCGTATTGACGTTTGCGGTGTACAAATGGGAATACCCTGTTTTTTCCGATTGGAAATAGATATTGTCGTTGTCAATCCAACCTAGTGTAGGCCTTGAGAACCAGCCCACACCCGGACCACCGATCCAAGCATCGTCATGTTGTCTATCAATAAGCTTAAGGCTTCCGTCAGAAAGATCCAAAAGCATAATCCAACGGTCTTTGTAATCATTGGACGTGATATTGACCACAGCTTTTCCGTCTTCAGAAAAAACTGGATAACCTATAGAGACTTCACGAGGATTTTCATAGGTTTCGTTATAATCCGATGGGTTTTCGGCATACTCCTTTAAATATTTCGGCTTGTCAAAAATCCCTTCAATGGAGTCCGTTTTGATTTGATGCGTCTTACCGGGTCTTAGGTTCAATATCCATGTTTCCGAAGTATATTGCGGGCTTCCCACTTTACTTCTGGAATTTAAATCGGTGGTGTAGCCACTTTGTGTGACATAGTCTGGGACAATGATATTTTTACCATTGGGTGAGGAATACAAATGATAGACCATGTAGTTTAGGTCGGGAGAAATGGCTTCACCTCTTAATCTTTTGTCGCCAATGTAAATGGTTTCAGGGCGTTTAAATGTGGTTTGCTCCCTTCGGTATTGTTCTGCATCCTCTTCATTTTTTCGCTTTTCAAGAATATTGAAATACTTTAATTGGTCGTCTTCCAACCATTGATCCTGTGGGCTCAATTTAGGTTCTTTTTTCTCTTTTCCAGTTTTAAAAT
>DASWKU010000343.1:0-7565 GCA_036396455.1 Flavobacteriaceae bacterium | reverse complement strand
TTTAGGATAAGAGGTCAAAAACGAGAATTTTTAACTTTAAATCTTCATTTCACTCCAAATGCACAACAGGTGTTATTTACCCTTTTTCCAAAGTTTATAAGGTTTATCTACATTTGTTTTAAAAGGCATAAATACCTTTTTGTTTGTACCTGCCGATTCATAAGCGGCAAAAATGACTTCCAAAACAGCCTTTCCATCTTCTCCGGTTACTAAAGGTTCCTTATTGTTTTTCACACAATCCACGAAATGGGCCATTTCCTGGGGGAAGCCATAATTCCAAATCTCTTCATACATCGTATAACTCCAGCCTACTGTATTTCCAGCTTTTTCAACCGCATAACCTACACCCTTAGCACTATAGGTTTGAATGGAATTGCCTTGAAGGACATCGGCATAAGCTACACCTTCCGAACCGTGAATTTCTGCCCTATCGTCCATTCCTCCCAACTTGGTCCAGCTTTCTTCGGCCATGGCAATGACACCGTTTTCAAATTCAATGATGATAATGGCATTATCATCGCCTATAGTTTTATCAGTATGAACGCTCATAGCCATTTGTGCATAAACTGATTTTATGGGATTGTTTTTATTCAACCATCTAAAAAACTGAATGGCGTGGCATCCCATATCCATGGTAACACCTCCGCCAGATCGTTCAACATCCCAAAAATGATCGGCATGTGGACCGTCATGCTTTTCAGATTGTTTCAATAAAACGGGTCTACCCAAGGCGCCTTCGTCCAATAATGCTTTTAGTCTTACATATTTTGGAGTGAAGCACAATTCTTCTGCATACATCAACTTGACATTGGCTTCTTTACAGGTTTTTATCATCAGGTCTGCTTCGGCCAAATTCATGCATAAAGGTTTTTCTACCACAACATGCTTTCCGGCCTTGGCGGTTTTTAAAGTGATGTCGCAGTGAAACTTGTTTGGAGCACCAATGATGATCAAATCAATGTCTTCCAAAGCCAACATATCGTCAATCACTTCAAAATGATTTGGAATACCATGTTTTTCCGCGAATTTTTTTGCATTCCCTTTTGTTGGGGACATGACCGCGATAACTTCGGCATCGGCCACACTTTTTAAGGCTTCCACATGAATGGAAGAAACAAATTGCGACCCAACAATGCCAATGCCAACTTTATTTTTCATTGTCCAATTATTATGTGTTTGAAGTTTTTTATGATCTTTACCGTTATGACTGTTCCGAAAGAAACCTGCAATGGTTTACGACCAATTCATTTGAATACAAAATGTCATATTCATTGTGATAAATTTAATGATTCTAAATGGCTTTACCATAATCCATTTTATCCAATATGCTGAAAAACCCAAGCAATGAGGTACAACCTTAATTATTAATCTTTTGGGTAATTAGTTTGTATTTTTATGAACCACAAAGGGCACGAAGAAATTATACAAAGCACACAAAGAGAGGGTCTTAGTGAACTTTGTGTCTGCTCTGTGAACTTCGTGTTTAAAGTACTAAGTGATGCTCCCATTAATAAATGCCATTGTAAAATGAAAATTGTTATATTTGAGATTAACTAACTTAACTATGAAATGCCCATTAACAAATTTGGCAAACCAACCGACATGGTAATCGGGGCATTCCATCTGACCATTGAAAAAAAATAAATATTAACAGATGAAACTAACCAAACCAAGGCTATCCTTTTGGCAAATCTGGAACATGAATGTTGGGTTCTTCGGAATCCAATTCAGTTTCGGATTGCAACAAACGGCCGTCAATCCCATATTTTCTTTTTTAGGGGCGCATCACGAAGAATTACCATTATTGAATCTAGCAGGTCCAGTTACGGGCTTGATCATTCAACCTTTAATTGGTGCCATTTCCGATAAAACTTGGTCTCCCCGTTGGGGAAGGCGAAAACCATTTTTCTTGATTGGAGCCATTTTGGCGAGTTTATGTTTGTTTGTATTTCCGTTTAGTTCACAATTGTGGTTTGCTGTGGGATTGTTATGGATATTGGATGCTGCAAACAATACGGCCATGGAACCTTATAGAGCTTTTGTGGGAGATAAATTACCAGATGACCAATTGACCTACGGATTTCAAATGCAAAGTTTGTTTGTTGGTGCAGGAATTACCTTGGCCAATTTTTCATTGTTTTTATTCCAGGACTGGTTCAGTGTTCCAGCCGTTGAAGGGGCAAGTTTATGCAGTACCGGAACGGAGGTTGTTTCGGCAATCCCAACTTGGGTGTACTATTCTTTCTTTTTAGGAGCCATTATGTCTATTGGGACCATTTTATGGTCGGTTTTAAAAACACCTGAAATTCCACCTTCCGATGAAGAATTGAAATTTATTAAAGAGCGAAATAAAGACCATTCTTTAGTCCATCGAATATTCGAACCGTTCATTGAGATTTATCATGCCATTGGAGAAATGCCCAAACTGATGAAAAAATTGGCCTTGGTTTACCTGTTTCAATGGTACGCTTTATTTGTGTATTGGCAATTTATAACGCCAATGTTAAGGGCCAGTATGTTTGGAATCAGTAATGAAGATACGACAAAATTTGATGGCATTATGGAGGCCTGTAAGTCCGGTGCTGAAATCAGTGCTACCGATTCCGCTTTTGCCCAAAATATTCAATCCTTATCAGAACAAGCCCTGGCGCAAACAGGATTGATGAACGGGACCTATAATATGGTTACCATGTTAGTAGCGCTTATTTTGGTGCCCATTGCTGTAAAATATAGTAATAAATTGGTGTATGTGGGCAGTTTGTTCCTCACTGGGATTGCCATGTTGAGTATGCCATATATCACCAATCAATATGCATTGCTTTTGCCAATGATTTTATTTGGAATTGGTTGGGCAGCCATGATGGGAATTCCTTATGCCATGGTTTCAAAAGTGATTCCGGAAGCACGTCGCGGTGTTTATATGGGTATCGTCAATATGATGATTGTCATACCCATGGGAATCCAGACCTTGACCTTTGGGTCCATTGTAAAAAATCTATTGGGAGATAGTGCAGTAAATGCCATTTTATTTGGTGGCACATTCTTTATCATTGCCGCGTTGTTGGCGTTAAGGATAAAACGTAATACAGGGGAAGATTTAAAATTTGAAAAATAAACGATATGAAAAACGCAGGCATTAAAATATCACTTTTTTTAATCTATTTTGTATTTGCTGCGCTTTTAAACAGCGTTGGCATTTTAATAGAACGCTCCATAGAAGTCTATGGGGTCAGCAAACCTGACGCCGCAATTTTGGAACCTTTCAAAGATTTGTCCATTGCAATTATGGCGTTTTTGGTAGGTTCGTTTTTGCCGAGATTAGGATTTAAACGTGCGATGCTTATCAGTTTGGCCGTTGTATTTTTTGGTTGTTTTGGAATGTATTTTGGCAATTCGTTTTGGTCAGTAAAGCTTTTGTTTTTAGCTACAGGATTATCATTTGCAGTGGTCAAAGTGGCCGTTTTTGCCCTCATAGGCTATATTACTGATTCAAAGAAAAGCCATAGTTCGTTCATGAGCCTAATTGAAACGGTGTTCATGTTGGGAATAATTTTTATGTATGTGGTATTCCCTTTGTTTTTCGATGAAAATGACCCAAATGCTTGGCTTCGTGGCTATCTGCTTATGGCTACATTAATTGGAATTGCGTTTTTGATCATTTTGTTTTCTAAATTTGATATTGAAACAAAACCTTCAGAAGGGCTTTCTAAAGATCTTGGAGCCATGTTTAAGCTTTTTTATAATCCACTGATTTGGGTATTTGTTGGGTTTGCTTTTTTTTATGTCATGACCGAACAGGGCATTATGACCTGGTTGCCCACATTTAATAAAGATACCTTAAAACTGGATGCCAAACTAAGCTCCCAAATGGCAGTGCTGTTGATGATTTCCATAGCATTGGGAAGGTTTATTACGGGCATAATTGCAAAAAAAATCAAGTGGTTCTATATATCAACAACCTGCGTTGTTCTTGCGGTAATCCTGGTATTACTGGTACTTCCTTTGGCGAAAAACATAGAAACGGTAGAAATCAATTCCATTACAGATTTACCTGTAGTATCCTATTTATTTCCTTTAATTGGATTGTTTTTGGCACCTTTATATCCTTTGGTAAATTCTACGGTATTAAGTAGTGTCGATAAAAGCAAACATAGTTCACTGGCAGGAATTTTAACTTTCTTTTCGGCAATTGGAGGCACATTGGGGTCGTTGTTGATTGGCAATTTATTTGATTCGATTGGTGGAGAAAAAGTATTTTATTTATCTTTAATTCCTTTTGGATTGATGTTTATCATATTTTTTGTGATCAATCGATTGACAACAGAGAATTCAGTAGCATAACTACTTATGATTTTTAAGCTTCAAATAGTACAAATGTTAAAGGCCTTGCTAAAACAGGAAGATACCGATGGTGATAAAAAGATAACCATTGAAGACCAAGGCCCTAAAGCCTTTAAAATCAAATCAGCCTCAGGGAAAGATTATGTTGTTAAAGGCACATATCATCTTTCCAATCTATTGCAGGAATTGGTGATTGCCAAAAATGAAGGAAAGCAAATTGCCGAAATCCCTTTACATCACATTGAAGAATTATCTACAGTTAGAGTTTCAAGAATGATTAGGGATTATTTTTGGAACGGACTCACCAGAACCATGGACGAAAAAGGAATTGAAAGCCTGATCCATGACACAAAAAACGAAGCTTTGGTTTCAAGTAAATTGCGAATTTACATTCCGTTTAAGGATGATGTTGCGTTACAATACTATAAAAAACTAGGGTACACTTTACCTGTTGAGGCCATTCAACTTCCAGAGCGGGTGTCACCGCAATTTGTAAAATCCTTAAATGATAGACCAGGCATTTTATCGCTTAAACTGGAACAGCAAAACAATGAAATCAAAGGTGTTCCCTTTGTGGTTCCTGGTGGGAGGTTTAACGAAATGTACGGTTGGGACAGTTATTTTGAATCGGTTGGACTGCTCATTGACGGCAAAGTGGAATTGGCCAGGGCCATGGCCGATAATTTTCAATATGAAATTGAATACTATGGCAAAATCCTAAATGCCAATCGGTCGTATTATTTAACCCGAACACAGCCACCATTTTATTCCAGTTTAATTCGGGAAGTCTTTGAAGTCACCAAGGATAAAAACTGGTTGCAAAGCCATTTAAAGACTGCTATAAAAGAATACGAAACCGTTTGGATGGTCAAGGGAGGGCGATTAACTGAAAATGGGTTGAACCGTTATTTGGCGGAAGGGATTGGAATGCCACCAGAATGTGAAAAAGGGCATTTTGATGCGATATTGAAACCTTTTGCCGATGCTGAAAACCTTTCAATTGAGGATTATATTTCAAAATACGATTCAGGGGAAATCAAAAACCCTGAACTGGACCGTTATTTTGTCCACGATAGAACCGTTCGGGAATCCGGTCACGACACGTCTTATCGAATTGAAGGCAATTGTGCCGATTTAAATCTTGTGGAACTCAATGCCATGCTCTACAAGTATGAGACCGATTTTGCCAAACTCATCGAGAGTGAATTCAATGGCAATTTTCAATCTTACACAAGCACTTATTGGCAACAAAAAGCTGAAGCCAGAAAAGCAGCAATTGACACCTATCTTTGGAGTGAAATTAAAGGTCTTTATTTCGATTATAATGTGGTAACAAATACGCAATCCACTTTTGTTGGGGCTTCTACATTGGCACCGCTTTGGGCCAATTTATGTTCGGAAAAGCAGGCAAAACTACTGGTTAAAAATGCTATTCCGCTTTTAAAGGAAAAAGGAGGGATTGCTGGATGTGATAAAGAAAGTCGTGGTGAAATTTCGGCGGAACGTCCTGCAAGACAATGGGATTATCCTAACGGGTGGGCACCGCATCAAATGATGGTCTGGAAAGGATTGATCAATTATGGTTTTGAAGAGGAGGCCCA
Organism: Flavobacteriaceae bacterium; assembly: GCA_036396455.1. Lineage (GTDB taxonomy): Bacteria > Bacteroidota > Bacteroidia > Flavobacteriales > Flavobacteriaceae > Geojedonia. Next base: position 1,623 of record DASWKU010000343.1, on the reverse strand, counting down.
AGAGTTAATTTACCGATGGCTGTACATGATTACCAAAAATGCGGTCGATTACAATGGGACTATCCCTGAAAAATACGATGTTGTGGAAGCCACCCATAAGGTGTTTGCCGAATATGGAAACGTTGGTACCGATTTTGAATACATTACCCAAGAAGGTTTTGGTTGGATGAATGCATCATATCAATACGGACTGTTACTACTGGATCGTAGGTATCATACAAAATTAAATGATCTCGTAGTCCCAGAATTAATATTTTAATAAATCATAGCAAAAATGAAAAGAAGGGATTTCGCAAAACACCTAACCTATTCCGTTGGTGCCATTGGGTTAAGTTCGGCAATAATTGGCTGTAAAGATGGAAAGTCACAGGAAGGTCAAGAAGCCATTGATGACCTTGGTGTATCTGAAGAACTTTCCAAGGAAATGTATAATAAGGCATTGGAAATCACAAAGTCCAAAGTTAGGGGTGGGGACAATGAAACGTTTTTTAAAAAACCATTTATTGATGCTGCTTTTTCAAAAAATATTTTTCTTTGGGATACTTGCTTTATGTGTTGTTTTGCCAAATATCATTTAGACGAACTTCCGGTATATCAAGCTTTGGACAATTTTTATGGCAGAATGGAAGACGATGGTTTCATCTGTAGAGAATACCGAAACGATGGTAGGCCATTATGGTCCAAAGATCATCCAGTCTCAATAAATCCACCATTATTGGCTTTTGCTGAAATCGAAATTTACAAAATTCATAAAGATGCAGATCGGTTAAAAAAAGTCTATCCAATTCTTAAAAAAAACTTTTATTTTCATGTTGACACCTATATGATGGATGACCATCTATTTTATGGGGACACTTTGGGAATGGGAATGGACAACATACCACGGGCTCCAAGAGATTGGGAACCTACCGAAGGTAACGGCATGACACATCACGAGCTTGGTGAAATGCTTGATAAAATGGATGCATCAGGAGAAACCAAGTTGAACACCTTTATTACAGAATATGTAAAAACCAAACAAGGGATTTGGAACAAACAAGGACGATTGGTGGATTTTTCGTCCCAAATGGCCATGTTTTGTCTTCAATTAAAAGAGATTGCTAATATCATCGATTTACCTGATGAAATTAAACAATATGAAGATTTTCATTCTAAAGTAAAAAATGCACTAAATGAAAAATGTTGGAACGAAGAAGATCGTTTTTATTATGATCTGGGTTTTGACAAACAAATTGTGAGACGCCATATCGGGATGTACTGGGCTTTATTGGGAAAGGTTGTTCCCGAAGAAAAGCTGGATGGGTTTTTATCACATTTAAAAAATCCTAAGGAGTTTTATAGACAGACCCCGCTTCCAGCTTTATCGGCTTCGGATCCCGATTATGTGGGTTGGGGTGATTATTGGTTGGGAGGGGTTTGGGCACCTACGGTTTATATGGTGTTGAAAGGACTTTCAGAATATGGAAAAGAGGATTTGGCAAAACATTTGGCCAAAATAGTATACAAAAATGTTTCAATTGTTTACGAAGCTACAGGAACATTTTGGGAAAATTATGCACCTGATTTAATAGCTTATGGAATGCCTGCCAAAAAGGATTTTTGTGGTTGGACGGCACTTATTCC
>DASWKU010000342.1:0-20680 GCA_036396455.1 Flavobacteriaceae bacterium | reverse complement strand
CAATTTTATTTGATTTTGACAAATTTGCAAAGGGCTGGTACGGTGGGTTGCCCACTTTAGTATACCGGACATCATCATTTGACTTGGATTTAAGATTAAGATATACTTATTTTAGGGATATCCATCTTTATACCGAACTATTAAAGAAAGGTAAAGGCATTTGCCTCAATTTTTTTGGTTCAGTTTATAGAATTCATCAGGGAGGGATCTATTCATCTTCAGATCAACTGCAAAGAGCCAGAATAGGTAGTTTGGGCTATAAAGAACTTTATTTTAAAAACAAGGATATTCCTGCTTTGCAAACAAAATATCGCTATTTTCATAAAGCATATCTTAAAGAATTACTTGTTCAAGATCGCCATTTCAAAGCTTTTGTACAAACTTTATTGTATGGCTTTTATACAAAAGACATAAGTTTTATAAAACATGAAATAAAACGAATTTTGAAACATACTCTTCTTGGAAAATTAGTTAAACGTATTTTTTATAGCTCAAAAGGTAATACCGATTTTCCTGGATCAAAACACTATTGGGAAGAACGGTATAAAAAGAACAGGAATTCCGGCCCTGGCAGTTATGGACGTTTAGCAATGTTTAAAGCTGAAATACTTAATGCATTTGTAAACAATCATCATATTAAAACTATTATTGAGTATGGATGCGGTGATGGCAACCAATTAAGTTTAGCTGATTATCCGCATTATATTGGTTTTGATGTCTCTGAGAAAGCTCTTGAACTTTGTAAAATTCGTTTTAAAAATGATACCTCAAAGGTGTTTTATTCCTTGGAAGATCAAACTCATGACCATGTTACTGCAGAATTGGTATTGTCTTTAGATGTTATATATCATTTAATTGAAGATGCAGTTTTTGAAGATTATATGAACTGCCTTTTTAATAGTTCTAGTCGTTATGTTATCATCTATTCCAGTAATTATAATGCGCGATTGACGGCTCATGTCAAGTGTCGGAAATTTACTGATTGGATTGATACACACGTCTCCAAAGAATGGGAAATACTCGATTATATAAAAAACCCTTATCCATTCGATCCTAAAGATCCTAATAACACGTCTATGGCAGATTTTTATATTTATAAAAATAGTTGTTAAAAACTAACCAAAATGAAACCGTTAAAAATAGCCGTCATTGTTAAATACTTTCCAATAATTTCTGAAACCTTTATTGTCAATCAGGTTAATTCGCTAATCGAAGCTGGTCATGAAGTGTCGTTATATTCTTATAACAAAAATGTTTTAAGTGATTTGCATAGAAGTATTCAAAAGCACGATTTAACCTCCAAGGTTGTTTATTTTAAAAGACCACCCATTTCTAAAATAAGACGTTTATTTGTTTTTAAATTATGGGTTTTAAAACATTTTTTAAAAATAGACTGGAAACTACTTTTTAGGACCTTTAACCTATTTAAATATGGCAAAGAAGCCTATACTTTAAAATTATTTTTTGAATCCCAATGGTTTTTATTGGATAATGATTTTGATGTGATACATGTGCATTTTGGGCAAAATTCCAAACGGATAGCTTATCTTAAAGCATTGGGTTTTTTGTCCAAGAAAACCAAATTGGTCAGTACGTTTCATGGCCACGATTTGTTACCAAATAAGGCTGAATTTTACAAAAACGAATATCAAGGTCTTTTAGAACACAGTGATGCCATAACTGTTAATTCACAATATTTGAAGGACTTATTACTAGAAATTAATCCCAATTTAAAGCATGTTTACATTTTACCAGTTGGATTGGATACCAATTTTTTTAAAAGAGATATTAGAAAAACAGACCATACCTTTTTTGACATTGTATTTTGTGGACGATTAATACCTTTGAAAGGCCCGGATATTGCCATTGATTGTGTAAAGCACCTTCATAAATTAGGCTATAATCAAGTAAGATTGCATATTATAGGAGATGGAAAATTAAAATTAGCACTTGAACACAACATCAAGAAATATGGTTTAGAGGATTTTGTGTATATGTATGGATCATTGACCCAAGAAGCTGTTAAGGAGCGGTTCGAACAAGCTGATGTTTTTTTATTACCAGGGCGAAGTGACCCTCAAACAGGGCGGGCAGAAACGCAAGGACTGGTGATTCAAGAAGCCCAAGCCATGGAGTTGCCTGTTATTGTTTCTGATGTTGGAGGGATGAAATACGGATTAATAGATGGTAAAACAGGTTTTGTTGTTAAGGAAAATGATATACTGGCACTTGTTGAAATTATAGAGCAATTAATTTTAAATTCAAATTTAAGAATCCAAATGGGAAAAAAGGGTAGACTTTTTGTAGAAAAAAACTACGATAACAATGTGTTAGCTAAGATATTGTTAAGTATTTATTCTTTTTTATATTCTTAAGATATGGATTTTTTTATAAAGCCGCCAATAGATTTTAAATACGAATTTGAATACGCAAAATTAGCTAACTTTAATTGAAGCATTTTAATTTGAAGATTATCAATGTCTTTTAATTTAGCATCAAATTTACTTTCTATATAATCGTAAAGGATATTATCTTGCCTGTTATAGTCGTTAATAACATTTAAAGTTTCAATATCAATATTTTTTTGCTTTTCTGTAGCCTTGTTTTTTGTTTTATAATACGGTATTGACCAGTTGTACATATTTTTTAAATAGATAAGCGATTCATCGTATCTTTCTGTAAGGCCTACAAACGAAAAATGTGTTTCAATGTTTTCTATTGCTTTTTCTAACATAAACTCTTCTTTATCATTGATACCACTAATCCACCTCACTTGGCAATTATTTATATCCAGACTTTTAATTTCTCTTACAAAGTCTGTTAACGAATAGTTGTTTTCTACAATGTCTTTGTATAATTTATTACCAGGTTTACGAAGTACATAGTAATAAAAAGAAGCAATTCTTTTTTCAGGTTTTCTTAAAAAAGTAACATATTTAGTTGAGTCTTTCATGTGATGATGCAGACCAAATGGAGCATGACCTTTTAAAATTTTAAATTGATGTCTTTCTTTTTCAGATAAATTTATAAACTCATCTTTATTAGATTTTGCATTGTCATAAGTAAGCGAAAACACTTTTTCATTATGGTACAATCTATTTAGTATAGAATGAAACGTCGTTCCGCCATTTTTAGGTAAGTGAAGAAAAATAATTGATTCTTTCATAATATTAAAAAGCACTTTTTACTAAAAAAACGTAGGTTAAATTACTACTAATGTATTTAAAAATCATATTTATTTAATAATTGTTAGTAGTTTAGTGGTCAATACGTCAGTTGCTTAACTGACAACAAATAAATTCAAAACAAATCGGGCATGTAAAAACCCAAGACCTTGTGGTGCAAGAAGCTCAAGCAATGGAATTACCTGTTATTGTTTCGGATGTTGGAGGGATTAAATTTGGTTTGTTACCAAATGAATCAGGTTTTGTTATAAAAGAAGGGGATATCGACGCATTTGCAAAAGCCGTTGAAAAACTTATTTTAAACCCCAATTTAAAAGCCAAAATGGGTAAAAATGGAAGAGGTTTTGTATGCACTTTTTTTGATAGTCGTGTTTTGGTTTCTAAACTATTGTCAATTTATTATCGTGCGTAAATAAAATTTCAGTACTTTAATTAAAATATCTTTAAAGTCTTCCTCCAATTGATGTTTTCCCATTAAAATAATTTCTAGAGCTAAGATTTTTGTAAACGATATGGTTTTTTGACAATCTGTTTGAATGGCTTTGAAATAGCTTAAATGATAATTGCAATTACATATTCTTTGTGTTTTGAACGTGAATTTAGTGATAGTTTTTTGCTTAATATTCAATAGATGCATTTTTTATTCTATTTTTAAGCAATAAGTCAAAATGAACACATTTGATTCAGGTTCATACAGAAAAAAAGAAGATTCCAACATGAAAATATTGTACCTATACGATGACTTTCCAAGTACTTACCAAGGCTATATGAGCATGCTATTAGCTGAACTTAAGGGCAGATTTTTGGTTAAGACCATGACCTATAAAAAAAGTTCTGAAAGCGACCATTGTATGCAGCGTCATGGTATAAAAGATATTTTACAAAGCGTGCTATACACGTTTAAGTTGTCTAAATATAAATCCTTGGACGTTAAACTGATGAGCCAATTTGATATTATACATTTGCAGCACAGTCACCTTTGGAAAAAGGTATTGCCCATTATTCAGCAAGCCCATGGGCCAAAAGTGGTCATTACGTTAAGAGGAAGTGATACCTATATAAAGCCTTGGGGTTATTTTACGCTGGCCGAACGCTTTTACGCCAGACATAGTTTAAAAGTGAATGCTTTTATTACCATGAGTGCCCACCAAAAGCAATACCTTACCCGATGGGGAGTTCCAGAAGCTATTATACATGTGATTCCTATTTCCTTTGGGCCGCATTCCAGTGCCAAACCCAAATATCCCAACAGCGGGACCATGAAACTGGTTTCTGCCTTTAGGATGACCTGGGAGAAAAACATTGATGGTACCGTTAGATTTGCCAAAGCCTTACAAAATGCAGGAATTCCGTTTGTTTATGATATTTATGGGGACGGTCCCAATCTTGAGCAATTGTACTATTTAGTGGATCGTTATGGATTGCAGGATTGTGTTTGCATTAAGGGAAAGGTTGATAATGCTGATTTAAAGGAAAAGTTGCCAAAGTATGATTTTTTTGTACAGTTGAGTTTATCTGAAGCTTTATCTGCCAGTGTAATAGAAGCTCAAGCCGCCGGATTGCCTTGTGTGGTTTCAGACTCCAACGGTCTACCAGAAGCTATTATAGAAAACAAGACGGCTATTATGGATCACTATACTCATATAGAAAATTTGGCGAATTCTTGCATTGCTTTGTGGCAAGACCAAGAGCGTTATTATTCTTTTTCGAGTCATGCGATTAGGTTTGTAAATACCCATTTTACTGTTGAAAAAGAGGTTGAACGTTTAGAAACACTTTATAAAAATTTATAGTTAATGAGTATAGAAAAGGCCGTGGTTGTTACAAAGGGGCTCTCTATTATTACCCCACATTATAATGATTTTGATGGTCTTAAGCATATCTATGGGTGCTTGAAACAACAGAGTTCGTATTCTTGGGAATGGTTGGTTATTGATGACTTATCGGATGCAGCGACCAGAGATTTGGTTGAAGTTTTTTTTCAAGCCGTACCGGATAATCAAGTACAATTGATTCTTAATGCCACTAAAACCAACGCTGCAGTCTGTCGCAATATCGGGATTGATCATGCCAGTCATGATCATCTTGTTTTTTTGGATTCAGACGATAGCATTTCGGTCGATTTTGTCGCAAATAGACAAATGGAGATAGAAGAATTTGTGGTTTTTAGAAATTATAACATTGTTAATGAAAAAGGGGAGCATTTTTCTTCGAACACATTTGCTTCAGATCCTTTAGATTGCTTTTTAAGTGCCAATTTTATTTGGCAGACGACTTGCGTATTGTGGAAGAAAGCGTTTTTGATCCAAATCGGGAAATTTGATATAAACTTGCAACGATTGCAAGACGTTGAACTCACCATTAGGGCTTTGTTTGAAGGGAAAAATTATAAGATCATAGATAATAAGGCTGATTTTTTTTATTATACAAAACCCATCCGTTTAAGAACCCATATTGTAAGCATTGGATGTGCCTCAATCAATTATTTGATTTTGAAAATGCACAGTCATTATACTTTGGATGCACACAGGCATTCTTTGATTAAAGCATACTACTATTTATGCGTAAAAAATCTACATCGTTCCAATGTAAGAAAGGATGTTGTTTATGTAAAAGAAAGTCTAAAGCTATTTCATAACAAAAAGTATGTTAGTACTGTTGAATATTTTGTTGGGATAATACTGTTAATCTTATTTAAGTATCATTTGATTTCTGATATTTTATTCTTGAAGTTTAATCGCTATATTTTTAAATAAGATGTCTATATTGTTTATTGAAAAGCATATTACCAAAGATCTATGATACAAGTTTCTGTCATATTACCCATTTACAATGGTGCAAAAACGCTTTCAAATACCTTGGATAGTTTGGTGGCGCAGACCTATAGTGATTTTGAAGTTATTGCATGTATTGATGGCAGTGCCGATGATTCTGAACCTATTTTAGGGCAATACGCCTTAAAATTTAAAAAGCTCACTATTCTTAAGAACAGCATTAATAGAGGGTTGGGGCCAACCATGAACCGGTTGCTTCATCATGCTAAAGGGGACTATATGGCCATAGCCGAGCAGGATGATTATTATTATCCAGAACGATTACAATTACAAGTCGAGCTATTGGATAATGACCAGTCCATAGGATTGGTCTCTGGAATTGCGGAATTTTGGGATGGTGAGCGCATAAGCACTAAGTTTCCGGGTATATTGGTTCATGGTAAGCAATACCCTGAAGACGTTGAGATGTTTATGTTGAATTATAAACACCAAATAAAGGTAGTGAATAGTTGTATGATGTTTCGGAAATCCATTCATATAGACAATGGTCTATACTTTACCCAACATTATCCCAGTGTGAGTGTTGATTGGTCCTATATATTGCGATTTTCCCTTATTTCAAAAATCCATGGGCTAAATCAAGTATTGGTGCGTTTGGATCGTCGCTCCGACAGATCTTCAGTTACTGCAAATAAAACCAAAACTTTTAAAGCGACCAGAGAATTATTACGCTCATTTGCCTTTGAATATCCACATATCATAAAGAATGAAGATTATAAATATGCCATGAGAACCCAATATTTGATGGAAATTAATTCAAAATCCGGAATTGCATATCTCATATCTTGGTTGAATCATTATATTAAATGTCCTTTCGAAAAACGCTATATTGACAGCATGATTAAAAGGATATCAATGAAAATGAAAATTAATTCTAACTGAAGCCATGAATTTTGTTAAGCAATATTTTGTGGATTTACTTCATATCTACCGCATAGGAAAAAGAGTTTATTCAGATGATTTTTTTAAAAGAACGGCCCAACTATCTACCTTAGAAAATCTGAAATCTCCACGTCGGACCCATATCATAAATTATCTCATATCGTTGATAGATGCACAATATTATTTAGAAATAGGCGTAAGAGATCCCAATAAAAATTTTAACAGAATACAATGCCAAAATAAATTTTCTGTTGATCCAGGAATTGAGTTTGAAGACAATCCTGTGGATTTTAAAATGACTTCGGACCTTTTTTTTGAGAAATTTAAAAGTAATAAATTGAAAATTAAACCGAATATTAAGTTTGATATCATTTTTATTGATGGTTTACACGTTTCCAATCAGGTTGAAAGGGATATATTGAACAGTATTGAAATTTTAAATGAAAATGGGTTTATAATTTTGCATGACTGTAATCCGCCTTCAGAGTTTCATCAAAGAGAGCAACGTACTTTTGAGAATTCACCTGCCAGGTCTTTCTGGAATGGCACTACTTGGAAAGCATTTTACAAATTTAGACATCATAAAGATTTGTTTTCAATTTGTTTCGATTGTGATTGGGGGGTTGGTATCCTATCTAAAACACATTATCCTTTTTTTAATAATATTAAAGGCAAAGTTCAAAATGAATTTTATGAATTTTCAGTTTTAAATGAATTTAGAAACGAACACTTAAATTTATATTCTTTCGAGCCATGGGCGGAATCAATAGAAAAATAAAAATTCTCTATACCATCCCCAATTTTGATACCGCAGGTAGCGGCAAGGTGCTTTATGATTTGGCAAAAGGTTTGGATACGGAACGCTTTGAAGTCTCCATTGCCTGTACGCATAATAAGGGATCTTTCTTTAAAGACGTGGAGGCCTTGGGGTTTCCCATTTATTTGATTGGTTCCACAGTACCATTACGCCCTTACCATAGCTTATTTTTTAGGGTTAGGCCCTTTAAAGATTTTATCAAGACCCATCATTTTGATATTGTGCACTCCTGGCATTGGAGTAGTGATTGGACCGAAGTTCTGGCCACAAGATTGGCAGGAGCCAGATTTGTTTATACCAAAAAAGCCATGGGTTGGGGCAACATCCATTGGAAGATACGCAGTGTATTGAGCAACTTTATAATCACCATAAATGATGAGATGCGCTCCTTTTTCCCTTATAAAAAACAGCAACAGTTGATACCATTGGGCATCGATACCAATTTTTACGACCCAAAGCGTTTTGAAAAGAAACATAATACTGCGTTTAGCATTATTACAGTAGGGCAATTTGTACCCATTAAAGGCATTGAAGTTTTAATAAAGTCTGTTGGCCAATTAAATGATTTAAACATTTGTTTGAGTATAATGGGAACCGGGGACACTACTTATATAAATATGTTAAGGCAATTGGTCAGTTCATTAAAAATGGATTCCAAGGTCAATTTTATTGATAGACAGGAGGATATCAGGCCCTATTTGGCAGGTTCTGACCTGTATGTTATTCCTACTTTGGATACTGGCCGGAAAGAAGGCATGCCTATGGCCCTGGTTGAAGCCATGTGTATGGGATTACCTGTTTTGGGCAGCAATATATCCGGTATAAATTTTGTTTTAAAGGAATTTTCTGATTTACTTTTTGAACCAGGAGATGATAAATCATTATCACTTAAAATTCAAGATATGTACCTAAAAACTTCTGAGGAAAGAACCAACTTAGGGAAACAGCTTCGGGAGTATTGTGTTTCAAATTTTTCAATGCGCAGGTTTATAAATGCCCATGAAGCCTTATATTTAGACTTGAAGAACATCAAGCGTTCATGAGCACAATTAAAACAGACATCATACCCAAAACCCAGATTTTTGTAGGAGGGAAGCAAACATTGGATCAAAAAGCCATTTGTGTTTTTGCTGCAACCGGTTTTTTTCTGGATGATGACACGTATTTTAATGAGCTCAAAGTTTTAAAACCGGCATATCATTATTCCTTGGATACCGAACAACGGCAAATCATTTCGGCAATTCCTTATTTTGAGTGGCATTATAGCCCCATAGAACGTCCATTAAAACAGATTGTGGAAGAATTTGCCCACTTATTTGAAACCATTATTAAAGAGCAAGTGGAAGGTCAATCAGTCATATTACCGTTATCCGGTGGATTGGACAGTCGGACACAAGCTGCAGCTCTGCACTACCTCGGCATACCAACCCATTGTTACAGTTATGCTTTTAAAGGCGGGCACGATGAAACCGTTTACGGAAAAAAGATTGCGAATGTTTGTAATTTTCCTTTCGAAGCCTTTAAAGTGCCTTCAGGTTATTTGTGGGATTCCATTGATCGAATGGCGAACTTCAATCAATGCTATTCGGAATTTACACATCCGAGACAAATGGCTTTTATTGATGATTTTGGCACATTTGGGGATATATTCAGTTTGGGGCATTGGGGAGACGTTTTGTTTGATGATATGGGTGTTGAGGATACATTATCTTTGGATGAGCAGGTCAATTTTATCATTAAAAAAGTAGTAAAAAAAGGTGGTTTGGAATTAGCCGAAGCCTTGTGGACCACTTGGACGTTACAAGGCAACTTTAAAGATTATTTAAAACAAAGAATTAGGGAACTGTTAGAAGCCATTGATATTAAGGACAGTGCCAATGCACGCATTCGCGCTTTTAAAAGTTTGTATTGGGCACCACGATGGACCAGTGTGAACCTCACTGTGTTTGAAGCTGTGAAACCCATAACATTGCCTTATTATGACAATCGCATGTGTGAATTTATTTGTTCGATACCTGAAACCTATTTATCGGGACGCCAAATTCAAATCGATTATATCAAATTAAGATTGCCGGCTTTGGCCAAAATAACTTGGCAGGCACAACGTCCTTTTAATCTTTATAATTATAAGTATAATAGAGTTCCTTGGAATCTACCTTACAGAATGTTTAATAAGTTCAAAAGAACTGTCAATACTAATCCATTGATTCAGCGCAATTGGGAACTTCAGTTTTTAGGCGAAGGGAATGATCAAAAATTAAAAGAACGATTGTTTGATAGTGTGGCGTTTGCACAGTTGGTTCCCAAAAAAGTGACCGAGGCGTTTTATCATTCATTTAAAATGAAAAATAATGTTAATTATTCACATCCCGTAAGCATGTTATTGACTTTGTCTCTGTTTTCTAAAACCATACATCATTAAACAAACTATTGGAAAGACCTTTAAAAATAGCGATTTATTCCGGTGCAGTTCCCAGCACTACCTTTATTGAGCGCCTGATCGATGGTTTGGCTTCATCAGGTACTGATGTTTATCTTTTTGGCATCAAAAATAAAAGAGTCAGTCCAAGAGCTCATGTTCATCATTATACGTATAGAAATATCCGATTAAGTAAACTATATCAGTTGCTGAAATATAGTGTGTTGTTATTCCTTTTTAAATCAAAAGACAAAAAAAGGCTTGATACCATCATTGCCAGTAAAAAAGGGAATTCCCGGTTAATGAAAGTGAAATACTATCCGGTTTTATACCATCGCCCTGATATTTTCCATCTTCAATGGGCCAAAAGTATTGATGACTGGATATGGGTGCAAGCCTTTGGGATGAAATTGGTAGTCAGTTTAAGAGGTGCCCACATTAATTATTCTCCAATTGCCAACGAAAATCTTGCAACCACATATAACAACCTATTTCCGAAGGTGGATCGTTTTCATGCTGTGTCGAAAGCAATCGCCAAAGAAACTTCAAAATATGGTGCAGCGTTGGGTAAAATTGATGTCATTTACAGTGGATTGCCACTGGTTCAATTGCCTTATTGTACCAAAGAAAATGAAGGACGTACTTTATTCATCATTTCAGTAGGTCGCTCTCACTGGAAAAAGGGTTATGTGCATGCCCTAGATGCCATGGCACTGTTGAAAAATAAAGGCATAAATTTCCAATATACCATTGTTGGAGTAGAGGATCCCGAGTATTCGGGAGAGGAATTACTTTTTCATAGAACACAATTGAATTTGGAAAAAGAGGTAAAATTTTTAAATTACCTACCATTTGAGGGTGTAAAAAGTGAAATAAAGAAAGCGGATGTCTTATTGCTCTCCAGTGTGGAAGAAGGGATTGCCAATGTGGTTCTGGAAGCCATGGCCTTGGGAACTTTGGTCGTTACAACGGATTGTGGAGGCATGAATGAGGTTATTAAAGATGGGGAAAATGGTTTTTTAGTGCCCATCAGAAATCCTATGGAAATGGCTTTGACTTTACAAAAAGTCGCTCGATTATCTTTGGAAGACCATGAAAACCTAACCAAAGCTGCTCGGAAAACGGTTGAGCAACAGCACAACATAGATGATGCCATTACGAATATGCAATCTTTATATGAAAATGTTCTATCAAAAGTTAACTGATTCATGGTAAGTATCCTAACAACTCATTATAACAGACCAGATGCATTAATTTTATGCTTAAAAGCGATAGAAGATGCAAAATTAAACTTTGCATACGAAATTGTAGTCAGTGATGATGGAAGTAACAAGGAAAATTTAGATATTATCAATAAATTAAAGATAGATACCCTTGTATTGGCAACTAAAAATGAAGGTCTAGCATCTAATTTGAACAAAGGCATTAAAGCTTGTAAAGGTGATTACTTACTTTATGTCCAAGAAGATTTTATAATGATGCCAGAGTTTAAAAACGTGATTAAAGAAGGTATTGAGCTTTTAGATTCAAATGCATTAGATATGATACGTTATCGATCAAATTATAGGTTTAAACATTTACAACCCTGTACAGAACATGTATTTAAAATCCCAAAATTTTCATTACGGAATTTTCAGATCAATACTTTTCAATATAGCGACCATCCCTTTCTTACAACCCCTTCTTTTTTTAAAACCTTTGGTTATTATTTAGAAGATACCAGTGTTGGTTATGGAGAAACGGAATATGCCATTAGAATATTAAAAAGTGAAGCTAGAATTGGAATTACAAAACGAAATTATTTTAAAAATATTGAAGGCGTTCCATCAACTGTATATATTAATACAATGAAACAAAAGCAAGGCATCAAAAAGGCTATATGGCGATTTGCACGGGCCTTAAGGCAACATTTGGAATGGTTATTATATAACCCTCATAAAAGAGGGTTAATTACATATAAAAATAAACGTATATCATGAAGACTATTGGACTAGTATTACCATCTGCTTCCGGTTATTCTGAAACCTTTTTTTTCAATAAAATAAAGGGGTTACAGGCCAATGGTTTTACTGTCGTCCTTTTTGTAAATGATGATAATACAGGTGTGAACGATCCTTCCATAAAAATTAAAGTAGCTCCCAAACTGTCCGGATCTTTTGTCAGAGTAGCGGTGTTAAGTGTATATCTTCTTATTCGCTCTTTATTGTTTCATTTTAAAGTCAGTACAAAATTGTATAATCTGGATAAACGTGATGGCATTGGTTTTAAAGACCGAATTAAACATATCATTGGCAATGTCCATATATTTTCTGAATCCCTTGATTGGTTGCATTTTGGCTTTGGCACCATGGCCTTGGGCAGGGAACATGTCGCTGCTGCCATAGGAGCTAAAATGGCCGTGAGTTTTAGGGGGTTTGATATTGCCATTTATCCCATCAAGCATCCTAATTGTTACGAAAAACTCTGGAAGAACCTTGATAAAATCCATGTCATATCCGATGATATTAAAGATTTGGTCTATAAACATGGGTTTAAAGATGAAGCCGAACTTGTAAAGATCACTCCAGCAATTGATATTTCTTTTTTTGAAAACAGAAAAGAAGTCAACTTGGGAAAAACGATTCATTTTATCACCATAGCACGATTGCACTGGAAAAAAGGCTTGGACTATACCCTTGAAGCTTTAAGCATGTTAAAACAACAAGGCATCCATTTTAAATATACCATTATTGGAGAGGGATCTGAATATGAGCGATTACAGTTTACGGCCTTTCAATTAGGTCTAACGGATGTCGTGGTCTTTATGGGCAAATTACCCCATGGGCAGGTAAAACAAGCGCTTGAAAACGCCGATATTTATTTGCAGTACAGTATTCAAGAGGGGTTCTGTAATTCGGTATTGGAAGCCCAGGCCATGGGATTACTATGTGTGGTGTCAGATGCAGAAGGGCTTTCGGAAAATGTAATTGATGAACAAACGGGTTGGGTCGTGCCAAAACGACAACCTAAACTTTTGGTTTTAAAACTTGTTGAGATCATTACTTTGACCAAAGAAAAACAAGAAACCATCAGTAAACAAGCACAGGCCCATGTTAAGCAACATTTCTCCCTACAACAACAACAAGCTTCTTTTAAATTATTTTATTTGATTATCTGCTAAGTGTAATAATTGCATGATTATTAGATTTTAAACAGGCTACATAGATCACAAGTAATTGATTTTCAGACCTAACAGGTTTTCAAAACCTGTTAGGTCTCTATTCAAAATTCTTTTTATGACTGAAAACGGACATTCAATTATTTTATAATCCATAATTGTTAGTCTATGGATTTTAGTATAAAACCCTTAAGCTTTTGTATTTTTAAACCATGAAATTGTATTATCCCCCAAGATTTTATAATAATGACCATAGGTGGCATATTTTTCCATTGTTAAAAGCTTTGCAAAAGGAACCCAACAACAAAAATTCCCAATTTGAGCTTGTAACTACCAGTGATGAGGCCCATGCTATTTTGATTCCTATGTCATGGAATTATTATCTTACAACCAAACAAACCCAAACTGTGCTAAACTACATCCATCAAGAGTTGGGCTATAAGAAACCCTTACTTTCTTTTGTTTTTGGAGATATTGGTTGTAAAGTGCCCAGTGATTTTAAAGGTGTTGTTTTTAGAGTAAGTGGGCGGAAATCCAAATTACCCTTAACCCATAAAGGTATTCCAGTATTTATTAACGATCCCATTGAAACGTATTACCCAAAAGATTATCTCATTAAAAAACCCTATTCATCCATTCCTGTCGTTGGTTTTTGTGGACTAGCCCATGGATTTGGAATTCAAACTATCAAAGATTTTTCTAAACTATCAATAAAGAACATACTATCACTATTGGGGATTAGGCATCAGGATACCGATCAACTTATGTCAACCACTTATTTTCGTTGGAACCTTTTGCAACGGCTAAAAAAGTCGAATAAAATAAATGCTAACTTCATTATACGAGATCAATATAGAGCAGGCGTTGCAACCCAAAAAGAAACGCATCCCACAACCTTGGAATTTTATAACAACATTAAAGCTTCGGATTATGTTGTTTGTATGCGAGGGGCAGGAAATTTTTCTACACGACTTTATGAGACCCTAGCCATGGGGCGAATCCCTGTTTTTGTCAATACCGATTGCTTGTTGCCTTTAGAAGATATCATCAATTGGAAACAGCATGTGGTCTGGGTGGAGTACAACCAAAGACATTTAATTGCCGATAAGATTTCGGAATTTCATAATACCCATAATGAAGAATCCTTAAATGGATTCTTTGAAAAGAACAGAAGGCTATGGGAAGAGTATTTAAACCTATATGCATTTTTTGAAAAATCGATTTTGTGACCAATAAAAAATTTCTTGAAACAGACTATCCTCGAGGCAGAGCCATCGGGGAATTATTTAGATTAAAATTATAGTACTAAAACCAATAAAGCAACCTTGTTAGTATATGCTGTTTAAATTTTTAAAATACTTACAGCCCACACATTATTTTTCAATACCAAGAGCTAATGGAACAACTGTATTTCCTGATGTTAATGATTTGCCTAAGGCCATTTTAGAACAACTTCAAGAAGACCATAATTATACCAGCCCAATTGCTAAACACTATGATTTATCCTGGCAGGCCGTTCACAAAGGTTATCTAGGGGATGTAAAAACTTATGCCCATGTTGAAGACCTTAACCTAAAGGATAACTATCTGTTCATACGAAAATATTTTCACAAAGCTTGGGTATTTTATGTTCTTGTACTTAGGCTTTTAAGTTTACACCATCCTTTCAAAGAACTTAAAGCATGGTATAGAACCAAGGGCACTAAACGAAGCCACTATTTAAATCATCCTTTACAATATGATTTATGGCAGACTTTTGATTCGGAACTCGTTAAATCAGCACCTAAAGTATCTGTTGTTATCCCGACATTAAATCGTTACCATTATCTTAAGGATGTGTTGCATGATCTTGAACAACAGGATTATAAAAATTTTGAAGTTATTGTTGTCGATCAATCTGAACCCTATCAACAGGATTTTTATGCTCCTTTTAAGTTAGACCTTCATTTGATACATCAAGAAGAAAAGGCCCTGTGGCTTGCCAGAAATACAGCTGTTAAAAACGCCAAGGGGACCTTCATTGCGTTTTCAGAAGACGATGTACGGATTGAGCCCAATTGGGTCGCTACACATTTAAAGTGCCTTGATTTTTTTGACGCTCAAGTTTCAGCAGGCGTTTTTTTTCCAGAAGGACAACACCTCCCAAAAGAGCGATCATACTTTACTCTAGCTTCACAGTTCGCAACGGGAAATGCGATGGTGTACAAGTCTATTTTTGACGCTGTAGGTCTTTTTGATCGGCAATTTGAAAAGCAACGAATGGGCGATGGGGAGTTTGGATTGCGATGCTATATTAATGGTATAAAAAGCATTTCCAACCCGTATGCCTATTGTATTGATGTTAAAGCTTCAACAGGAGGGTTACGACAGTTTGGGAGCTGGGATGCCTTTAGGACCTCAACACTCTTTGCGCCACGGCCCATCCCCAGTGTGCTGTATTTTTATAGGTGGTATTTCGGGAATGCCCAAGCCCGATGGGCCTTATTGCGAACGGTTCCTTTATCGCTAATGCCCTATCGGTTTAAAAAGCATAAGGGTTTATTGGTTTTAGGGGTGTTTGTGTCCATTTTGATATGCCCTTTGGTCCTGTTACAGGTTTATAAATCCTGGCACTTGTCCAGTAAAAAATTAAAACAAGGCCCTTTAATAGAAAAATGGCATGGATAAGACACGGCAAAACGTATTGATAGTGACTTCAGAATTCCCGCCGCAACCTGGTGGCATAGGCAACCATGCCCATCATTTGGCCAAACATTTACAATTGTCGCAGTTTCAAGTCCGTGTCATTTCAGACCAACGCTCGGCATTCGGTGAGAAAGAACAAACGTTTGACGGCACACTTTCGTTCAAGGTTTACCGAGTGAAGAAAACCAAGGTCCGTTTTATGATGTATTTAAAGCGTATTTGGGTATTATTTAAGCATATAGAATCCTCTCAACTTGTCATGGCTTCGGGTAAGTTTTCACTATGGACGGTGGCCTTTGCCAGTTTATTTTATCACAAAACGTTTGTGGCGATCGTCCACGGCACGGAAGTTAACTTCAAGACCTTTTTATTAAGGGCCTCCATTGATTTCGCCTTAAAACGTTTCACAAAAGTGATCTGTGTTTCCAACTATACCAAGTCGCTCATCGGCCATCTCAAATTGCAGCAGGTTGAAGTGATTCCCAATGGGATTGACACTTCCAAATGGCAGGCGGCATCTGTTGAACCCATGGCCTTACCGGGCTTTCCAAAGTTGGTTACCGTAGGGAATGTGACCGAGCGTAAAGGGCAATTACAGGTCATTGAGCAGTTGCCGGAATTGCTTAAGGTCTTTCCTGAACTGCATTACCATTGCATAGGCATTCCAACGGAACGGGAGCGGTTTTTGAAGGTTGCCAAACACTTACAGGTGGATCGCCATATTACCTTTCATGGAGCGGTTGATGACCTGTACCTGAAGCAACTGCTGGCATCCAGTGACATTTTTGTGATGTTGAGCAAACCCACCGCAACAGGGGATGTGGAAGGTTTTGGCATTGCGATACTTGAGGCCAATGCGTTGGGCATTCCCTCGATCGGTGCTTTGGGATGTGGTATAGAGGATGCCATAAAGGATGGGGAATCGGGTTATCTTATCCATCATGATGATCCGGAGGCTTTAAAGACGGCGATACAACAGATCCTTGAAAATAAAAATGAGTTTTCCAAACAGGCGAAGGCTTGGGCGCAAATGCATGATTGGGAGATTATTGTTGAACGTTATGTTGAGGTTATTGAACAGTAGATTCTTCGCTGCACTTCGTTCCGCTCTGAATGACAGCGTCAGGCAGGGAGGCACGACCGAAGCATCTTTTATGGGAACAGGAGATTCTTCACTACACTCCGTTTCGTTCTGAATGACAAAGGATTCTTCGCTGCGCTCTGAATGACAGGGGGTGTGTCATGCAGAGGGAGGCACGACCGAAGCATCTAAAACAGTATTATAGTTTATTGTTAAGAAATTCCCATTTAGGATTAAAACCAGAAATCATAATTTCTTTTTTCTTTCTGCTCCACCCTTTAATCTGTTTTTCTCTTTGAATAGCTACCTCAATATCGGAATAGTGCTCATAATATAGTAAGTAAAAACATTTGTATTTGGCAGTAAACGCTTTGGAGAATGGCAATGGATTGGAATGAAAATGTAAACGTTGCTTTAGATCGTTTGTGACCCCGGTATATAAAACGGTTTTGTTTTTGTTGGTAAGAACATAGATGTAGTAATTGTGATCTCCTTTTAGTTTCATTTATTAAATGTAATAAAAAGATTAAATGTAATAAAAAGATTCTTCGCTGCGCTCTGAATGACAAGGGGTGTGTCATGCAGAGGGAGGCATGACCGAAGCATCTTTTATGGGAACAGGAGATTCTTCACTACACTCCGTTTCGCTCTGAATGACAAAGGACATCCAAAAAAACAACACAAACTTATGGAATACCGCTTCCATCGTATTATATTTGACTAAAACCTATTTATTGTCTTGAAACTCGCCATCATCTCACATACCGAACACTATACCACCACCGATGGTACCCTTGTGGGCTGGAGTCCCACCGTGAACGAGATCAACCATTTGTTGGATGTTTTTGAAACCATCTATCACTTGGCCATGCATTATGAAGGTCCCGCCCCCAAAAGTGTGATGGCCTATACATCAGACCGTATCCACTTTATTCCTTTGCCATCTGTAGGAGGACCAAAGTTTAGTGATAAATTAAAGGTGCTATGGCATGCGCCAAACGTTATTCAATGTGTTTCCAAAGTGCTGAAGCAGGTGGATTATTTTCAGTTACGGACCCCTACGGGGATTGGGGTATTTTTAATCCCATATCTTACTTTGTTTTCCAAAAAAAAAGGCTGGTACAAGTATGCCGGGAACTGGAACCAAAAGCATCCTCCTGTGGGCTATGGTTTACAACGCTGGCTATTAAAGCACCAATCCCGTAAGGTGACCATCAATGGCCGTTGGGAAGGCCAGCCATCACATTGTTTGTCCTTTGAAAATCCCTGTTTGACAGAAAATGATCTGGCAGAAGGGTTAAGGGTTGCCCGGCAAAAATCCATTGAAGGGCCATTGACGTTTTGTTTTGTAGGACGCATAGAACCTGAAAAGGGGGTGGGCTGTATCCTGGAAGCTCTGCAAGTACTGTCTGAAGTTGAACGCCAACGCATAGACGCTGTGCATTGTGTTGGGGAAGGGGCTGCCCTTGACGATTACAAAATACAAGCCACTAAAATTCCAATTCCCATCACATTTCATGGGGCATTATCCAGAAACGATGTGTTTGACATCTATAAGGTTTCCCATGCCATTTTGATGCCCACGACGGCCTCTGAAGGTTTTCCCAAAGTACTTGCCGAAGCCATGGCCTTTGGGTGCATTCCCATTGTTTCCAACATGTCATCCATAGGACACTATATCCAACATGGGAAGCAAGGGTTTTTATTGGAACCTGTTTCTGCAAGCTCACTTGTTGAGCAAATTGGTCATCTATTATCGATAGATCCTCTACATCATCAAAGTATGTTAACTTTACAGCATGAGGTTTGTAAACGCTTTACTTTTGGGCAGTACCATCAAAAGATCGGAAACCAACTCTTAAATCCATAAGTTTGCGAATAAAAGCCATAGCATATAAAGATGACTATATTA
The DNA here is from genome assembly GCA_036396455.1 of Flavobacteriaceae bacterium. Lineage (GTDB taxonomy): Bacteria > Bacteroidota > Bacteroidia > Flavobacteriales > Flavobacteriaceae > Geojedonia. The sequence goes on along the minus strand of DASWKU010000342.1, from coordinate 1,708 downwards.
CCCAAGTTTTATTACATGTAGGGATCGGTATTGTGCTGTTTTTGTTTGAGCCGCTCTCGAAAGTCTATTTTATTGCCGTCATGTTGTATTGCATGTGGTGGATCATTAGCAGTCCTAAAGAAACCATTACCAGAGCGGTACTCATCAGTTGTGCTTATTTTACGGGTGCGGAAGTCCTGTTTCGAATGACCGATGGAGGTCTTGCCTACGAAGCTTCCAAATATCTGGTCATACTCTTTATGCTTATGGGCATGTTTTTTAGGGGGCTGTCCGGTAAGGGCTATCCCTATTTTTTTTATCTGATTGCTCTGGTCCCTGCCATTTTGGTGGCTTCCACCACACTAAGCTTTGATGCCAATTTTAGGACCAATATTGCGTTTGTATTGAGTGGCCCCGTTTGTTTGGGGATAGCGGCCTTGTTTTGTTATGACCGCAAAGTGAGTTATACTTTAATTCTGGATGTTATTAAATTTCTAGCATTGACCAGTATCTCTACCACCACCTATCTGTTCCTATATAATCCCAGTATCAAGGAAACCTTATCAGGGACTGCTTCAAATCTTGCCGCATCGGGTGGGTTTGGCCCCAATCAGGTGGCCACCGCTTTGGGACTGGGGATGTTTGCCGTTGCAGTACGCTTATTCCTAAAATCACCAAGTCTTGTTTTAAAACTATTAAATCTGACTATTTTGGGTGCCATGACCTTTAGGGCCATTGTCACCTTTAGTAGGGGCGGTGTTATCGCTGCTGTTATTGTGATTGCTGCCTTTTTGGGTATTGTGTATTTACGCTCCGGTAGTCAAGGTAAAAGACAGATTTTGAGCTCTTTTATATTGTTTTCAATTGCCATTATGATCACCTGGTCCATCAGTTCGCAACAAACCTACGGGTTGATTGATAAGCGCTATGCCAATGAGGATGCTCTTGGTAGAGAAAAACAGGACATAACAACCGGACGCGTTGAGCTTTTTATGGAGGAAATCGATGGGTTTTTAGGCAGTCCTTTTTTGGGGATCGGTGCGAGTCGCGTTAAGGATATCAGGGTCGAGGAGATCGGGCGAAACCTTCCGTCGCACAACGAAATTGGACGCTTACTCTCGGAACATGGGTTTTTGGGCATCCTCATTATTTTGATCCTCATTATTAAGCCATTGGACTATCATGCCTCCAACAAACGCAACCTCTTTTTTTATGCGTTTTTTGCATTTTGGTTTGCCACAATTAACCACTCCGGGATGCGCATTGCGGCACCCGCTTTTTTGTATGCTTTATGTTTATTAAATGTAACTTATGACAAGCCTTCTGTACATCGGCAATTACCTCAACAGTAAGCGCAGCAATGTGTCGTCCATCCATATCTTGGGTGCCTTATTGGAGGCCGAGGGTAATGTTGTTTACTATAGTTCGAAGCAGGAGAACAAGCTTTTACGTTTGGTGGACATGCTGTATAGTTGTATAAAATATTACAAGCAAGTGGATATGGTAATCATAGATACCTATAGTACCCAAAACTTTTATTATGCCCTCCTGTGCAGTCAACTGTGCAGGATGTTGGGACTGCCCTATATATGTAATCTCAATGGGGGTAATTTACCTTATCGTTTAAAAAACAACCCTTATTTATGTGGTTTGATTTTTAACCATGCAACCTATAATGTGGCACCCTCCTTATATTTAAAGAAAGCCTTTGAATACCATGGCTTTACCC
>DASWKU010000341.1:0-2258 GCA_036396455.1 Flavobacteriaceae bacterium | reverse complement strand
GTTAAATCCCCTATTTTAGGAACATGCTGCAATGCCAAAACATAAATTAAATCGTGGTCTGTCATGTTTATGTTATTGATTTTAAACCTGCAAATAAAGAATTTTTATACTGTTAATAACTAGTTAAACAGAAATTTTATTGACATGTAAAAATTTTTAACTTTGTTTTCATGCAACTGGAAACCTACATTAGCGATTTACTCTACCGATATGACTGTGTGATCATTTCAGAATTTGGTGCGTTTTTGACCCATCAAGTATCGGCAAAACTGGATGAGTCTTCAAATTCATTTTATCCACCAAAAAAAGTGTTGTCTTTTAATGAACAATTACAGCACAACGATGGACTATTGCCCAATTACATTGCCGAAGTTGAAAAAATCCCTTATGAAGTTGCCGTGCAAAAGATTGCAAAATATGTAAAGACCATTAAATCTTATTTAATACAGGGGGAAACCATCACGTTCAATACTATTGGAGAATTGGTACTGAACACCGAGGGCAAAATTAATTTTGAACCTTCGTACCATATCAATTATTTAACCGATGCTTTTGGATTGTCGCAATTTGTGTCTCCTGACATTTCAAGAGAAGTTTACAAAAAAGAGGTGGAAGCGATTGAAAAAGTCATCCCAATAACCATTACTCCCGAAAAACGTAAGTCAAGACCCTATGTAAAATACGCAGCAATTGCCGTAATCGCATTGACCCTGGGAGGTTTTACAGCTTCAAATTACTACATCAACCAGATTGAAGCCCAAAATCAAATGGCCCAAGAAGAGGCCAATCAACAGTTGGACGCCAAAGTTCAAGAAGCCACTTTCGTCATCAGCAATCCATTACCTGCGGCAACTTTGAACATTGAAAAACAAAGTGGGAATTATCATATCGTCGCCGGAGCATTCAGGATTGAGGCCAATTCAGATAAAAAGGTAAAACAACTTCAGGTTCTTGGGTATAAAGCCCGTAAAATTGGCATCAATAAATATGGCCTTCATGAGGTGGTCTATGCCAGTTATACCGATAGAATTGAAGCCCTTAAAGCCCTTCGACAAATCAAGCGTGAAAACAACCCAGAAGCTTGGTTGCTGGTTAAGGACCTCAACTAATTTTTTCTTCTTTAGTTTTTAATTGAAAAGCATCTTACCTTTGTGCCTCATTTAAACCTTGAATGATGCAAGCAAAAACCCCATCCCAATCCAAAACGATATTGACCGATATGGTTTTACCAAGTGAAACCAATCCGCTGAACAATTTATTTGGAGGTGAACTTTTGGCAAGAATGGACAGGGCCGCCAGTATTGCCGCAAGACGCCATTCGCGTCGCATTACGGTTACGGCTTCTGTTAATCATGTGGCCTTTAACAGGTCCATTCCTTTGGGAAGTGTAGTTACCGTTGAAGCTAAAGTATCCAGAGCATTCACAACCTCCATGGAAGTGTTTTTGGATGTTTGGATTGAAGACCGTGAGTCTGGTGAAAAAGAAAAAGCCAATGAAGCCATTTATACTTTTGTGGCTGTTGATGACTGCGGAAATCCTGTAAAAGTACCGGAGCTAAAACCTGAAACCCCTTTGGAGATTGAGCGTTTTAATGCGGCATTACGGCGTAAACAATTGAGTTTGGTGCTGGCCGGTAAAATGAAACCCAAAGAAGCTACCGAATTGAAGGCGTTGTTTTTTTAATTAAACCTTTTAATTTTTTCACGGTCTTATTTATATAAACCAAATCTTAAAAGGCCATGAAAACATTCATCATAATATTTTTTGCTGCCTGCTTAATGAGTTTGTCCTCCTGCGTTGCCACTTTTGATGTACAACCTGGGGTAACCGTAATTAGAACCCTTCCCTCACATCACTATAAAATTGTAAGGGTACATGGGAAACGGTATTACCATTGTAACGGACACCATTATAGAAAAGTTAGAGGGGGCTATGTAATTGTAAATATTCACTAAACGCTATGTTACATCCCATAAATCCAATTGGCTGGATTTTCGGTATTGGAATTTTTATTGACCCCAAAACCCAACATGGTTTCACCATTGCTTTTATTGGTAAACACTTCTCCAATAATTTGTTTTGTGCTTACTTTATCGCCCTGTTTCACAAATATTTTAGAAAGATTTTTATAGATGGTAAAATAATTGCCGTGCCTTATGATGATGGCAGGGTTGGCATTTTTTAAAATTATAATTCCTGTGACCTCCCCATCAAAAACTGCCCTCACTTTTGCACCTTCTTCAGTTGCAATCCTAAC
>DASWKU010000340.1:0-13578 GCA_036396455.1 Flavobacteriaceae bacterium | reverse complement strand
ATTTTAAATGGCATTGAAGTGCCAATCCCAAAAGATTTTTCTGGAGGCTATACACATGAACGTCACAAAAAAAACTTTCTGATACTACAAAAGGCCGGTGTTTTATTCCAGATATTGGATGACGAAAAATATGCAAAGTATGTAAAGGATATGCTTTTGGAATATGCTAAAATTTATCCAACACTTCCCGTGCATCCTCAAACAAGATCCTACGCCCGGGGTAAATTGTTCTGGCAGTGTTTGAATGATTCCAATTGGTTGGTTTATGTTAGTCAAGCTTATGATTGTGTTTATCATTATTTATCAGAAAAGGAGCGAAAACATCTAGAAAAAGACCTTTTCAGACCATTTGCCGATTTTATATCAGTGAATAATCCGCAGTTTTTTAATCGTGTACACAACCATAGTACTTGGGGAAATGTTGCTGTTGGAATGATAGCACTTGTAATGAACGATCAAGAATTATTGGATCGTGCTTTACATGGTTTGGAAACCGATAATATCCAACCCGGCCAAAAAGACAATGATGGTGGACTTATTAGGAAAGAAGGCCAAAAAGTTGGTTTTTTGGCGAATTTAGAAGAACCATTTTCACCAGATGGGTATTATACCGAAGGGCCTTATTACCAACGTTATGCCATGTACCCTTTTTTGGTTTTTGCTGAAGCCTTACAAAATGTAAAGCCAGAGCTTAAAATTTTTGAATATAAAGATGGTGTGTTGTTAAAATCGATAAATACCTTATTGAATTTAACTGATGCTGATGGCAATTTCTTTCCCTTGAATGATGCTCAAAAAGGCATGTCATATTATTCACGGGAATTGGTGTCATCAGTAGACATTGGCTATCATTTTGGGGGTAAAAATACTGATTTATTGTCCATAGCAAAAGATCAGGGCGAAGTCTTGTTGGATGACACAGGTTTATCGGTTGCTATTGGAATTCGCGATGGATTGGAAACACCATTTATAAAAAAATCGATAAACTTATCCGATGGAAAAAATGGTGTTGAAGGTGGCGTTGCCATTTTAAGGGCTGATGGTTCTAAAGATGAACTGACCTTGGTCTTTAAATATTCGGCTCAAGGATTGAGTCATGGTCATTACGATAAACTATCGTTTTCATATTATGAAGGCGGCAAGGAAATTATTCAGGATTATGGAATGGCACGTTTTGTAAATATTCAACAAAAAGGCGGCGGTAATTATTTAAAGGAAAACACCACTTGGGCGAAACAGACCATTGCCCATAATACCATTAACCAGAATGAATCGTCCCATTTCGGAGGTGATTTTGAAACAGGAAGTTTAAACCATTCCGAAAAATATCTCTTCGATGTTTCCAATCCAAATCTTCAAGTCTTATCTGCAACAGAAACCAATGCTTATCCGGGCACAGCATTGCACAGAACAATGGCTCTAATTAAAGATGTTAATTTCGAAAACCCATATCTATTGGATATTATAAAAATCAATTCAGAAACTGAAAACCAATACGATTTACCATATTATTTTTTGGGTCAACTGATGTCGACCAATTTCAAATACAAAATTCCCGAGGTCTTGAAACCATTAGGGACTAAAAACGGATATCAACATTTATGGATTGAAGGTGAAGGAAAGTCAGATACTGGGCTTTCTAAAATATCATGGTTTAATAATGAGAGATTTTATACTATTTCGTCTATTGTTTCAAACGAAGACGATTTATTATTCACCAGAATTGGAGCCAATGACCCAGATTTCAATCTGAGAAGAGACCCTGGTTACATCATTAGAAAAAAGAATGGTAAAAACACCTACTTTATTTCAATATTGGAATCGCACGGGCATTATGATCCTGTTAGTGAAATTGCAACCAATGCGTTTAGCAGCATCAAAAATCTAAAAATCACATATAGTGATGATGCTTATATAGCCATTAATATTGAAAATGAAAATGGAAATAAAAGCTTGTTTGTATTGGCGTTTAAGGACAATTCAAAAACCAGTAAACATCAAATAAAAATAGAGGATAAAACCTGTGATTGGATAGGACCATATCAATTAATCGATAATAATTAAAGAATTTAAAATGAAAACATTTGGAGCAAGTAAGGAGTTCATCTTTGGGGATGACATGGAATGGGAAGTTGTGGGCGAAGGTCTAAAACGAAAAATTATGGCTTATGATGATAAGATCATGCTTGTAAAAGTACAATTTGAGGTTGGAGCTATTGGGGTCATGCACGAGCACTATCATTCTCAAGTTACTTATGTAGAAAGTGGAGAATACGAACTTACAATAGGAAAAGAAACAAAAATTGTTAAAGGCGGGGATGCATTTTACATTCCGCCTCATGTTATGCATGGAGCCATCTGCAAGAAAAAAGGGGTGTTGATAGATGTCTTCAGTCCTATCCGTGAAGATTTTATGGTATAAATTTGTAGTAAAACCCGGTTTTTTTGTTAAAAAATAATTTTTTTTCAAAGAAAAACTTGCAAATCATAAATTTTTATATATTTTTGGTAAACCAGATTGGTAAACCAATTTTTGTATAAATTTTTATTCAATAAAAAAAGGACAGGTGCACGCCTATCCTTTTAAAAAATTACTTCTCTGGAGGGAAGTATAATAAACATGACTTCGCTTACGAAAACATGCTTAGCGCAAAAATAAGAAAAACTATCTTAATTATGGTGAGCAAATGTTTTTAAGCGATTATTTAATTAACTAATTAAAAACTAAAACAAGTAATTATGAACTTAAAAACTAGGCTGACATTAATTATAACGCTTTTTGTAAGTGTTACAATTTTTGCTCAAGAGCGCTTCACAATCAGCGGTACCGTCGTATCCGCGGTTGACAACATGCCATTACCTGGCGTTAACATTATTATTTTGAATACCACATCAGGAGCATCTACTGATTTTGATGGAAACTATCAGATTGAAGTCAAAAGTGGCGATGTGCTTCAATTCTCATTTTTGGGATATGTTTCCCAAACTGTAATTGTAGCCAATCAACGAACTGTAAATGTTGCATTGGCAGAAGATGCCAGTCAACTTGATGAGGTCGTCGTAGTCGGGTACGGTACACAAAGGAAATCCCACTTAACAGGGGCTATTTCCAAGGTTGTAAATGAAGATTTAGATCAAATAGCAGTATCAAGGGTTGATGATGCCCTAATTGGTCAAGTATCAGGAGTTAATATCCAAGCCACTAATGCAGAAGCTGGAGGTGCTCCTACCATTACCATTAGAGGAGTTGGGTCTATTACTGCTGATTCTGGTCCGGCATTGGTGGTAGATGGTATAGTTGTAAGTTCGGAATTTCTTGGAAACCTAGATATGAATGATGTTGAATCTTTTGAAGTTTTAAAAGATGCTGCATCTGCAGCTATTTATGGTAGTGAAGGATCTAATGGTGTTATCATGATCACTACAAAAAGTGGTAAGGCAGGAAAAACAAAATTTAGCTATCAGACCTATACAGGTTATAAACAAGCGCATGGTAGTGATGATTATAGAAAAAGTACGCAGAAATGGTCTGAAATAGAGCAAGCTGCAACAGGGACCCTATCAGGTGAAACCCTCTATGCGCTAGCAATAGTTAATGCTACTGGTATAGACAGAGATTGGCAAGATGTTTTCTTTAATGGAGGAACCATTACAAGTCATTCTTTTGCAGCTCGTGGAGGTACAGAGAATACTAAGTTCAGTGCATCTTTAAGATACCTTGGCGATGAAGGTGTAGTGATTACTGATGACTACAATTTATATACAGCGAACCTGAAGATGGATTCAGATTTTTTAAGTAAAAGGGCAAAATTTGGGCTTAGTATCACACCGTCTTACACTAAGCAAAGACGATTGCCTACATCAATACACAACCCAACACGTCAATCTCCTTGGTTACCTATTTATCATACTGAGGAAACGATTGCGTTGTTTACCAATGGAAGTAAAAGTCCAGGAGATTATTTTTATGAAAACGATTTAATTAATTTGGATTATGACAATAATGGTAGTACAGAAAGACCCCGTACTTCAGGTGATTCAAATCCATATGCACAATATGTTGAGAGAGAACATTATGATTATAATACCAAATTATTTGGCTCTACGTATTTTAGCTTTGAAATTTTAGATGGTCTTACTGCAAAAACATCGCTTGGAGTTACTTTGGAACAAAGAAAGAGAACACGATGGGACGGTACTAAACACCATGCTGCCGGTGCCAGTAGGGCTGCATATAGTGTAAATAATAGGTTTCGCACCAGACTAATTTCAGATAATACTCTAAATTATAATAAATCATTTGGTGATCATGATCTCAACTTACTTGCGGGTATGATGGTCCAGCAAAGAAAGTCTGAATCTAGCCAGATAGAGGGAAGTGGTTATAGTAATGATAATCTTAAAAATATTCAAGGGGCTCTTCCTACAAGTATTATCGCAACCGAAGTTAATACAGAACTAACAAAGATAGGTTATTTTGGTAGGATCAATTATGCTTATGCCGACAAATATTTATTGTCTGCTTCTTTTAGACGCGATGGTAGTTCAGTTTTTGGTGTAGCTACTAAGTGGGGTAATTTCCCAGCGGTATCTGTAGGTTGGAATGTGGCTAAAGAAAGTTTCTTGAGAGATAGTGATTTTTTTAGCAATTTAAAGTTTAGAGCTAGTTATGGTCTTACGGGTGCAGAGAATTTTAATGTGGGTAGCGAGGTTGTAAATGCTTGGCCTTATTTGGCGCTGTTACAAAATTCCAACGCTGTTGTTGATAATGGTATACCAAGTGGTGTTTCGCCTCTTAATATTGCAAATGCCTTGTTACAGTGGGAGGCTTCCGAAGAATTAACCCTTGGTTTGGATTACGGGTTCTTTAATAACAGAATATCAGGTACATTAGATTATTACCGAAGAACCAGTGATAAATTACTGTTGGAAAACCCTGTTTCTTATATTACTGGTTTTACAAGTGGTATTGTGAATTTAGGTGAAGTTCAAAACAGAGGATTGGAATTGGAGTTGAGAACAAAAAATATTGCCGGTGAGAAGTTTACTTGGAATTCTACTTTAATTGCATCTACTAACCAAAATGAATTATTAAGTTTTGGTGATTCTAACAATGCGCTGATAGAAGATGATTATGGTAGAAATTCACAATGGATCAATAGAATTGGTGAGCCTATATCCTCTTACTGGGGCTACGTAGTAGATACCGATGCATACAATGAAACTCAATTTAGAACAACCTATGTTGACAGGCCTTGGAATAGAATTAATGGTCAAGCTCAAGATATTATCGTGAAAGATTTAAATGGTGACGGGTTGATCACTGTTGATGACAAAACTATTTTAGGGGATCCATATCCAGATTTAGTATATAGTTTTACCAATGAATTTAAATTTGGAGCCTTTGATTTCTCTTTTATGGTACAAGGTAGCCTAGGTGCCCAGGTAAATAATATAGGAGACGAATATTTCTTTAATTGGTTTGGAAATGCAACTAGAAGTGGAGGTGCAGCACAGGCAGTTGCCGATGGTCTTGTACCACATGAATCCTTCATTCAAGAAAAGGTACTAACAAGTGAAGTTATTGCAAGCGCAGACTATTTCTCATTGCGGAATGTAAATATTGGGTATAACTTTCCGGAGGATATTACCTCTAAAATTGGTGTGTCCGATATAAGACTTTACGCTACTGCCCAGAATTTACTTTATATTACGGCTGATGATTACCACGGTTTCAACCCAGAACATGATGATAAAGGTAATCCTAGAGCTTATGGCTCACAAAGAGCGGGTACACCATTATATAAAACAGTAACATTTGGTCTGAACATTGATTTTTAATTTTAAAACATACAAATTATGAAACATATAAAATATTTAGTCTTTGCAGTTACAGGGTTGGTTTATATTTCCTGTAATACTGATGAGTTTTTAAATCCATTGCCAGATACTGTAGTTACGGTGGAATCGTTTTTCCAAACGGATGCAGACGTGCTAGCTGGAATTATTGGAATTTACGACGCCATTCAAGGGGTCAATGAAAATACAGAAACAAGTTTAATCAGGGCAAATAGAGGGGTGCAGTTTGAACATCTTTTGACCGAACATCGCACCGATAATACAAGAAACAAAACGCTAGAAGGTTCAAAGTCTGATTTTCACAGATATGTGGTTGATGCCAACAATGTGGAATCTGAAGACTATTACCAATCGATGTATGAAGTTATTTTCAGAGCAAATAATATATTGGACTATATTCATCTTGCCGACGAAGGAAATAAAGCAAAATATACGGCTGAAGCTAAATTTTTAAGAGCCTATGCCTATTTTAAATTGGTCAGGCTGTTTGGAGATGTACCTTTAGCGACTTCAGTGATATCTCCGCTAGATAAAGAAACGCCTTTTATTAGAGCGTCTGTAGATGAGATTTATGCACAAATTATAACCGATTTACAAGAAGCCATCAATGTTTTGGATAACACCCATAAGGCAAGAGCTTCAAAGGCAGCGGCTCAGGGTATATTGGCTAAAGTGTATTTAACACAGCCTAATCGTAATTATTCTGGTGCACAACAATTATGTGAGGCGATTATTAATGGTGGAGGATTCTCCTTAATGTCTAATTATCACGATGTATTTTATTCTGAATTGAATAATGAAATTATTTTTGTTATTCAATATGCAACTGGAAATCCTAATGAAAGCCAAAGTTTTTCATCTGAATTTACCTCGGGATCACGCCGTCAAGGAAGAGAGGATGGTCAAAACATAGTCAATGATAATTTAATTGCAGATTTTGAATTGATTGGAGGAGATAGAACTTCAGTTTCTTATGTTACTTTCCCTGATGAAACTGAAGTGGCAAAATTTTTACCCGATGGGACTGATCTATCCAATCTTTCTGCACCCACATATGGTGGAAGTGCTCGAGACGCTGGTAACGATTATATCGCTTTACGTTTTGCTGATGTGCTATTGATGCACGTTGAAGCGATTATGGCAGGAGGAACAGCAACTGTTGACCCAAGTGCTTTGGCTTCTTTTCAAAAGATAAGAGATAGAGCCTTCCCTAGTACTGCTCCAAATGCTATTACAAGTATAACTAAAGAGGAACTTTTACGTGAAAGGCGCGTGGAATTGGCATTTGAGAATCAACGCTATTTTGATTTAGTTCGATTTGGTGTTTTAGATGCTGTTTTGAGTGCCCATTCTACAGAAATGGGATATATCTATGACTCAAGAAAAGCCTCACTGTTGCCAATTCCGGCAAGAGAAATAAATATTAGCGGTGGCCTTTTAACGCAAAACCCGGGGTATTAATATTTAAAAAATTAAATTATGAAGAATAGAATGAATATTTTCCGTAAGACAACATTGTTGATCTTAAGTTTACTTACAATTAGTTTTATTGTTAGTTGTGTAGGCGATGACCTTTTTCGAGATGAATTACCAGATACAAACTCTCAAGTAGATAATTTTTTACCAACGGCAGGCTTCTCTTATGTTCCTGACCCAAATGATTTTAAAACAATTCAATTCACTAACCTTGCAACAGAATCTACCATTTTTATGTGGGATTTTGGAGGAGGGGATACCTCAACATTACAAGATCCTACCTATACTTTTGCGGGTGGGGAAGGTACCTATCCAGTTACTTTAACTGCAAGTGATGCCAATGGAAAGTCAGCTTCAACAACAATAAATGTTGAAGTAGTCGATTTATTTGTGCCTATCACACCAGTAGTTTTAAACGGCGATATGGAAAATGGTAGTAATAATTGGAAAATTGATTTTTCAAATGGATGGGACAGAAATGGTTTTGAATCCAGTAGTGATGGTTCTTGGTTGCGTTATGATGGCACAGATAATGGTTCCAAAACAAGAGGAGCAAAATGGAACATGAACAGGTCTGCGGCAGAGTGGGCGAATCCTAATACTAGGCATGCATACCAAGCCATTGTAGTGTCTCCTAATTGGGAATATACTTTAGAATTTGAATATGCCATAAAAGATGATATCGCTACTGATCCGATAGGAGGCAGAAGAATGGTTGCAGAAATTCTTGATGGTCATTTTACAGATGGTTTTGATGCATATAATCAGTCTATTTCAGGGGGAGCTTTGGTAACTCATGTAGGAACCGAGGCTAAAGGTAAAACGTCATTTACTACGGTTAAAGTTGATTTTACTTCTAATGATTCTGGACTAATATCTATATGGCTTTGGGCGGTTACACCTGTAGATTTATATGTAGATAATGTTAAGGTATATCCAAAACTATAATTCAGTATTTATGAAATGTTTCCGAAAAGAACTATTAGCAGTAATATTAACAATAGTTCTATCTGTTAACGCTACTTCTCAAAATAAGGAAATTAGCATTACAGAATCGGATGATAAAATTGAAAAATCCAGTAAAAAAAAGAACAACAAAAAGTACAAACTTCCCAATATTGATTTGAGCCATTGGAGTGTTACAACCCCGGAGTTAAATGAAAAAGGTAGGGCAACAACTGTTGAACCACCAGAAATATTAAACTATGCTACAGACGAAAAGTTGATTCCTTATATGTATAATGACTCAAGCAGTGGCGCACTTGTATTTTATGCTTATCCTAGCAATGCTACAACGGCAAATACAAAGTATTCTAGGTCTGAGCTAAGAGAACAAATGGAGCCTGGTAACAATGACGTAAACTGGGCCTTTCCCCAAGGTGGCACCTTAAAGGGAAAGCTGGCTATGGAAAACGTATCCAAAGATGCAGATGGCAAGTATCATAAAGTGATCATTATGCAAATTCATGGACGGTTAACCGATGAACAAAGAGATTTAATAGGACAAAAGGACAATAATGCGCCTCCAATATTAAAAATTTATTGGGATAAAGGCAAAATCAGGGTCAAAACTAAAGTTTTAAAAAACCCGAGTGTCACAGGAGAAGTACTTTTACACGAAGAAGCTTGGGGTGATGATGAGGGATTCAATTTTGAACAAGAAGTAGGTTTTAGAAAGTTTACATTGGAAGTGAAGGTGTCCGAAGGAAAAATGGTGGTGGTTTTAAACAATTCTGAATACAAGGTTTATGAAAATATCCACATGAGAAAATGGGGCGTATTCGAAAATTATTTTAAAGCCGGAAATTATTTTCAAACCAGAGACAAAGGCGCTTTTGCAAGAGTTAAATATTATAGTTTAGAAGTTTCACATTAAAATTAAAAATGATTGATTATTGGAGTTAGTTTAGTTATTTGGACGTGTTTTACTGATCTTTACGGGTCAGTAAAGTACTCCAATTAATAGTTGATTTTTTTTATTAATTTAACCGTTCAATCTGGTTGACCAATTTATAAGAGTATGAAATTAGAAATCCTTACCAAAGCAGAGAATAAGTTTATTCAAAAAGACATTATTTCTAAAATTAGAGATTTAATTAATAAAAAAAACTTAGAACCAGGAGATAAACTGCCTTCAGAGCGCCAATTGTCTGAAAAGTTCGGAGTATCCCGAAGTAATGTTAGAGAAGCAATTCAGAAATTGGAATTTTATGGGCTACTGAAATCAATTCCACAAAGTGGGACTTTCGTGGCCAATATTGGGGCAATTGCCATGAACGGGATGATAGAAGATATTTTGCGCCTAGAGGAACCAGATTTTAAATCGTTGGTAGAAACCAGAATATTGCTTGAACTTAAAACAGCCAGGCTTGCCGCTTTAAGAAGGTCAGAAGAAGATTTAATTGAAATGAGGAATAATTTGGATGCCTATAATGAAAAAGTGCTCAAAGGTGAGGATGCAGTACAGGAAGATCTATTATTTCATCTTGCAATAGCAAAAGCTGCTGGAAACAGTACGTTGAATACCTTCATGCTTATTATTACACCTGGAATCATTACAAATTTTGAAAAATATCATGTTTGTGATAAAAATCAACCGGTAATTGGCATAAAGGAACACGAGGCCGTATTTGAAGCCATAAAGAATAAGGACCCAGAGGCCGCCAGACAGAAAATGAAAGACCATTTTAAGATATTGTATCAATATTGTTACAATATTTAAGGATTAATTAAAGAAAATAAAGTGCACGATTATTTTCTTTATAATGATAATTTGGAGGGAAGGTACTTAGATACATAAAGCATTATTGATCTAATATACTTGCCAAAATAAAAACAGTTTCTTAATTAGTTACACCCTAGCATAGTATTGAAAATAGTGCATAGGTAAGTAAAGACTGTTTAAATTTTAAAAATTTCAAGTATGAAAATTAAAGGATTACGCTGGTGGATTATTGGGTTGATTGGCCTTGCTACTATCATAAATTATATTGACCGCTCTGCATTGGCAATTATGTGGCCAGGTATTTCTGAAGAATTGGAAATGACGAAATCAGACTATGGAATCATTTTAAATGTCTTTATGGTTGCCTATGCTTTAGGGCAATCGATTTCAGGTAAAATGTATGACAAAATTGGGACTAAAATGGGTTATGTGGTGTCCATTTTCGTTTGGTCTATGGCATCCATGTTACATGCCTTGTCCAAAGGCGTGATGTCCATTAGCCTCTTTAGGGTTTTATTGGGTGTTTCTGAAGCAGGTAACTGGCCTGGAGCTGTTAAGAGCAACGCGGAATGGTTTCCTGTTAAAGAAAGAGCAATTGGCCAAGGAATTTTTAACGCTGGGGCATCATTGGGTTCGGTTGTAGCTCCGCCATTAATTGCTTTTTTGTACATCGGTTTTGGATGGAAAACAACTTTTGTAATTATCGGTGCTTTGGGTATGCTTTGGATTATTCCATGGCTAATATTTAATAAAAAAAGCCCAGATAAACATCCATGGATAACCGATAAGGAAAAGAAGCATATCATTTCTGGAAGGTATGAGGGTAGGCAAATTGACCACGATGGGAAAGAATTGAGCATACGTCAAATCCTATCACATAAAGAATCATGGGCGGTTTTAATGTCGCGTTTCTTCCTGGAGCCTATTTGGTGGCTTTTTGTAGGTTGGATGCCGTTATATCTTGCAGACACTTATGGTTTTGATGTCAAAGAGATAGGAATGTTTGCCTGGGTACCATTTGTTGGAGCTGCTTTGGGAAGTATAATTGGTGGTTTGTTAACGGGTAAATGGATAAATGCAGGAAGTTCGGTCGATGTCGCAAGAAAACGTACCATTTGGATAGGCGGATTATTGATGTTTTTAGGCTTGATTACTACCATCTATTTTGCCGATACACCTACAAAATTTGTCCTGATTGTATCCATGGTCCTTTTTGGATTTCAATTTGCAATATCCAATATTCAAACGATCCCAAGTGATTTATTTAGCGGAAAATCGGTAGGCACATTAGCGGGCCTTGGAGGAACAGTTGGAATATTTTCAGTAATAATTATGAATTTTTTAATTCCAATAATTACAAAAACAACCTATACCCCAGCATTTATATTAATTGCAGTATTTGTGCCATTGGGAGTGTATTCTGTCTATCTGTTTTGTAAAACAATTGGACCAGTAGAAAATAATTAGAATAATTTAAAATAATATAACATGAATAGATTAAAAGGAAAAGTAGCAGTTGTTACTGGTGGAGCAAGAGATATAGGTCGAGCTGTATCTTTAAAATTGGCAAAAGAAGGCGCTAAAGTCGTAGTAAATTATTTTGATAATGAGGAGGATGCCATAGAAACCATTAAATTAATAAAAGCATTGGGAAGTGAAGCCATAGCGGTTCAAGGTGATGCTACAAATTTAGATGATATTAAAAATTTAGTATCTAAAACAACTGATGCCTTTGGAAATAAAGTAGATATATTGGTTAATGTTGCAGGGGGATTATTTGCGCGAAAAACCATAGCTGAAATTGATGAAATTTTTTATAACCTCATTATGGATGTGAACTTTAAATCTTGTGTTTTTGTCACCCAAGCTTTTGTTCCACTTATGGGTGAAGGAGCCTCTATAGTTAATTTTGCATCCCAAGCAGGTAGAGATGGTGGTGGTCCTGGTGCGTTTTTATATGCAGCTTCTAAAGGTGCGGTTTCTACCTTTACCAGAGGATTGGCAAAAGAATTAGGCCCTAAAGGGATACGTGTCAATGCATTAAATCCCGGTATGATTGCTACCAAGTTTCACGATGATTTTACTAAAGATGAAGTTCGAATAAATGTTGCAAAGGCAACACCGTTAAGGCGTGAAGGAAAAGCAGAAGAAGTTGCAGACCTGGTTGCATATTTGGCATCAAATGAATCATCATTCTTAACGGGGAATAATGTTGATATTAATGGTGGGTTAGCATTTAGTTAGACTTAAGCCAGTATAATTATGATTAAAGAAGTTCTTTATAGGTTTCTTATACTTTCTGGTATTGTCACCTATGGACAAGTCGAAAACACCAACTTTTCCGTAAAGTTTCCTGAAAATTATTTAGCTAAAATTGATGTTGTTTATACCCGAGTTAATAATTGGGATGGGCGAATGGATTTATATACAAATCCAGATGCAGAAAAACCGACTCCATTAGTAATTAATATACATGGAGGTGGTTGGAATCATGGTGCCAAGGAGACACAAACAGGTTTTGGTTCATTTTTTAACAATGGGTATGCAGTCGCAAATGTTGAATACCGTTTAGTTGATGTTGCACCGGCACCAGCAGCGATTCAGGATGTAAGATGCGCCTTAATCTATATTTATCGTCATGCAGAAGAATTGAATATTGACACCAATAAAATAGTCGTTATGGGTGGTTCTTCAGGAGGACATTTAGCACTAATGGCAGGCTTGTTGGGGAATGATAGGAAATTTGACACAAACTGTGAATACGATGGCACTATTAAAATAGCGGCTATTATTGATAAATATGGTGTAACAGATTTAGTACCGTTGAGCAACTGGAGTTCAGCCAAACGCTGGTTGGGAAAAGGATTTGGAGATAAGAAATTTACCGAATCGGTTTCACCAATCTATTATGTTGACCAAAATAGTGCCCCGGTATTTATTGTACATGGAGATGCAGACCCAATTGTTCCCTATTCTCAATCTGTTGAACTATCCAAAAAATTAAAATCTTTCGGTATAAAAACAAAATTTATAACCATCCCAAATGGCGGACATGGAAAATTTTCCAATGATCAAAAAAGAGACATCAGCATACAAATGTGGAATTTTCTAAAAGAATTGGGACTTTAAAATGAATTAATATATGAGCAGAGTAGTGACATTTGGGGAGATCATGCTGCGGTTGGCCCCCCAGGGTTTTTTGAGGTTCTCACAGGCCGACAGTTTTGACGTGGTCTACGGAGGGGGAGAGTCCAACGTGGCGGTGTCCCTGGCCAACTATGGCATATCGGTGGATTTCGTGACGCGTTTGCCCAAGAACGACATCGGCGAGTGCGCCATGATGGAGATGCGCAAGCGGGGCGTTGGCGTTGACAAGGTCGTATGGGGCGGCGAACGCCTGGGGATCTACTTTCTGGAAACGGGAGCGGTGAGCAGGGGAAGCAAAGTGGTCTACGACAGGGCACATTCGGCCATGGCCACCATCCAACCGGGAATGGTCAATTGGGAAGAGGTGCTCA
>DASWKU010000339.1:0-8451 GCA_036396455.1 Flavobacteriaceae bacterium | reverse complement strand
GAAACATAAATTGTGATTCTTAAAAATAAATAGATAAAAGGTGCTGCAAATATAATGCTATCCAATCGATCCAATAATCCACCATGACCTGGCATGATCACACCGCTGTCCTTTACATCGGCCTGTCGTTTAAATTTGGATTCAATCAAATCGCCCAAAGTTCCAAAAACACTGACAATAATACTCATGATAAGCCAACTTGTGGAATCCAAAAGTTCTGTAAAGTTAGCAATAAAATAACTTGCCACACACGAAAAAAACAAACCGCCCAAAAAACCTTCAACCGTTTTTTTTGGCGAAACGCTCGGAAACAGTTTTTGCTTTCCAAAGTTTTTACCCACTAAATAGGCAAATGTATCGTTGATCCAAATTAAAATAAATACACCCAATAAAAGCAATGGGGTAAAAGCATTGTTATAATTTGCAATATAAAATAAAAACACAAAGGCACTGGACAAATAAAAAGTTGTGATTATAAAGCGTTTGGAACTGAACAATGGGATTGTTTTTTCAGAGAACAAATCCTTGATAAGGATGAGTTGCACAAAAATAGTAATGACATGAAGTATTTGTAGTGACTCATAAAATCCTGGAGATGGTTCTAAAAGGATGGGCCAATAACTAAACCCTAGATACAATAAAGCAAAAATAAAATAAGGTACAGTGCTCTTTAACTGAATGAGCTTATTGAATTCTGCCAAACAAACAAGGCCAAAACCAAAAAATAAAACGATTAGGGCTTGTTGCCAATAAAGCGAAACAATAAGTAACGTAATATAGATTGCTCCTGATATGGTCCTTGTACTAAGTTCCTTCATTTATAGGTCTTCTAATAGCAGCAAATATAGGTTTTTTGAGCTACTCCCATAAGTAAGAAAATCTTTTTCCTCTAAGGTTTTGAAATGTTTTATGGTGGTAATATTGGTAGGGATCTTATTTCGGTTTTTCCCTTTAATACCCCTTAAACCTTCTCCAATATTTTCAACTAATTGACTGGTTGTTGCATAGATTATAAAATTTGGAGGGAGGTCCTTAAGTTTTTTTTCGGCAATTTGGTTGGAAGAAATTAGTAGCGATCCGTCATCTGAAATTAAATATTCGCAAGTCGAAAAAAAGTAAGTGGCTTCAGAGGCTTTTTTGGTACAATTAAAACTAAATTCCTTGAAAAGATCTTTTAACCGATCATCCAAAAGATAGACATATTTGTCGTTCCATCTGTTCTCCTTAAGAATCTCATTTAAGCTATCATTGATTTCCTGCATACTATCGCAGTACAGGAACTTTCCCCCATTGCCCTTAAAATTAATTGTAAAACGTTCATCAATGGGCAACTTTATTTCGGGCATATATTTGCCCCTCTCTTCGTTTTTAATATGTTCTTCAGCATTGTCTTTAAGACCGAAGATTTTACGAAATAGGCTCATTTAAGGAATTGCTATTAACCCTGAAGGGATATTTGATTTCTCCAAATATAAAAAAACTTAAATTAACAATAGATTAATTTAAGCTTTTTATAGGTTTTTAGGAACATGAAATTCTATTCTTCTTCATCTTTTGCATAAGGGCGTTTTCCAAAAATCTTTTCAAGATTATCTTTGAATATGACTTCTTTTTCAAGCAACACTTCAGCCAATTCTGTAAGTTTATCCTTGTTATCTTCAAGAAGTTTTATGGCGCGCTTATATTGGGTTTCTATAATATCAGAAATCTCTTTATCAATCAGTTCTGCGGTTTGTTCACTATATGGTTTTGTAAAACCATATTCATTTTGCCCCGAGGAATCGTAATAGGTTAAGTTACCAATTTTGTCACTTAGTCCATAAATGGTGACCATAGCTCGAGCTTGTTTTGTTATCTTTTCAAGGTCACTCAATGCCCCAGTTGAAATTTTATTAAAGATTACTTTCTCGGCTGCACGACCACCTAAAGCAGCACACATTTCATCGAGCATCTGTTCAGGGTGAACAATAAGGCGTTCTTCAGGTAAATACCAAGCGGCACCAAGAGATTGTCCACGAGGAACAATAGTGACTTTTACCAAAGGAGCTGCGTGTTCCAACATCCAGCTTATGGTGGCATGTCCAGCTTCGTGAAAAGCTACGGCACGTTTTTCTCCAGGAGTGATAATTTTGTTTTTCTTCTCAAGTCCTCCAACAATTCTATCTACTGCATCAAGAAAGTCTTGTTTGTCAACAGCTTTTTTCCCGTTTCTGGCCGCAATCAATGCCGCTTCATTACAAACATTGGCAATGTCAGCTCCAGAAAATCCTGGTGTTTGTCTAGCAAGAAAATCAATGTCCAGTTTTTCTGATTGCTTGATAGGTCTTAAATGGACTTCAAAGATTTTTTTACGCTCCCTAACGTCTGGTAAATCCACAAAAATCTGTCTATCAAATCGTCCTGCACGCATCAAGGCTTTGTCCAATACATCCGCTCTGTTAGTAGCGGCCAAAACTATGACATTGGTATTGGTACCAAAACCATCCATTTCGGTAAGCAATTGGTTGAGCGTGTTTTCACGTTCATCATTGGAACCCGAAAAATTATTTTTACCTCTAGCCCTACCAATGGCGTCAATTTCATCTATAAAAATAATTGAAGGCGATTTTTCTTTGGCCTGCTTGAATAAGTCCCGCACTCTTGATGCACCAACGCCGACAAACATTTCCACAAAATCAGAACCAGATAATGAAAAGAAGGGCACTTGCGCTTCACCAGCCACAGCTTTTGCCAATAAGGTTTTTCCTGTCCCAGGTTGTCCAATAAGCAAAGCGCCTTTAGGTATTTTTCCACCCAGAGATGTGTATTTTTCAGGATTTTTTAAAAAGTCTACGATCTCTTGAACCTCTTCTTTGGCACCTTCCAAACCAGCGACATCTTTAAAGGAAGTTTTGATATCAGTTTTTTCATCAAAAAGTTTAGCTTTAGATTTTCCAATATTGAAAATCTGTCCACCAGCACCACCTCCTGAACCTGAAGACATACGCCTCATAATGAATATCCAAACCCCAATGATCAATATAAAAGGCAGGATAGAAATTAAAAAATTGCCCCAAAGATTTTCTTCGGTTTTGTATTTTAATTC
The DNA here is from genome assembly GCA_036396455.1 of Flavobacteriaceae bacterium. Taxonomy (GTDB): domain Bacteria; phylum Bacteroidota; class Bacteroidia; order Flavobacteriales; family Flavobacteriaceae; genus Geojedonia. Next base: position 5,366 of record DASWKU010000339.1, on the reverse strand, counting down.
AGTATTGAGGTTGTCTTTAGCAATGGCGTCGTTGATTTCCTTTTCAAAGTTTTGAAGGTCTCCAAATTCAAAAGTATAATTTGGAGATGTGGTCATTGATGGGAGAATGTTGTTTGGCTTTGTAGCTTTGTGGACATCCTTTTCAACGGCCTCTTTGGTAAGATACACTTTAGCCTCTCTTTTATTGACAATTTCAATTTTGGCAACATCTCCAGTACTCAAAAACTCTAAAAACTTTGAAGGTGTGATGGTTGCAGAACTTTGGCCGCCAAAACCACCATAAAATAATTGCATTGCCAAAAATATGGTGATGACTATGCCGTAAATCCAATAAGGATTTAACTTTGGTTTTTTGTTTGTATTTTTATTTTCTTTACTCATTAATGTTTTTTTAGTAACTTGTTTCTATCACTGTGGTTTTTGCATCTCCCCAAAGGCTTTCGATATCATAATATTGGCGGGTATGTTTTTGGAACACATGCACGACCACATTTACATAATCCAATAAGACCCATTCAGCATTATCACTACCTTCCACATGCCAAGGATGGTCTTTAAGTTCTTTACTGACCTTTTTTTGTATGGAGTTCACTATGGCATTTACTTGGGTGTTTGAGGTGCCTTCGCAAATAATAAAATAATCACAAACAGTGTTTTCTATGTCCCTTAAATCAAGAATTGTAATCTCCTTTCCTTTTACATCTTCAATACCACTTAATATTGTTGTTATTAACTGATCTGCATTAGTATTTTCTTTCGCCATTAATTTGATTTAAATTTGTGCAAAGTTATTATTTTTTTGGTACTTATTAACTTTAATTGATCATAAGAAAAATATAAATTAATATTGACCTCCTAGATGCATATAATCAAACTTGATGCCATTGACTCTACCAATTCCTATTTAAGGCAATTAAGTGTAACAGAAGCTATTGAAGATTTTACGGTGGCGGTTGCGAACCATCAAACCAAGGGCAGAGGGCAAATGGGTACCCAATGGAGTTCACAAGCTTCCAAGAATCTGATGGTTAGTGTGTTCAAGGATGTTTCCTTTCTAAATTTAGAGCATCATTTTTTTATTAGTATTGCGGTTTCCTTATCTATTTTGGAGGCATTGGAAAGCTTTAATATAAAAAATTTGAAGGTTAAATGGCCCAACGACATTTTGTCAGAGAACAAAAAAATTGGCGGAATTTTAATTGAAAATGTCATAAAGCAAGCCAAAATTAACGCCACCATTATCGGTTTTGGAGTTAATGTCAATCAAACGGAATTTGATCATTTGCCACAGGCCTCTTCAATGCGTCTCATATCTGGTCGAGTATATGAGTTGGAAGAGGTCCTGCAGGCCATCTTGACCAAGCTTGAACAGTATTTAAAAATGCTTGAGCAAAAACAATTTGAAATTTTAAAAACAGCTTACGAAAATCAATTGTTCCGAAAAGACAAGCCTTCAACTTTTAGAGATACTGATGGACACTTGTTTTCAGGCTATATTAAAGGAGTTTCAAATTCAGGAAACCTACTGATCATGGTTGAAGATGATATCATTAAAGAGTTTGGCCTTAAAGCCGTAACATTGCTTTACTAAACTGCTGTAACTGCATTGGTCACCAGGGTTTCCAAAAATTTACTTATGGGTCCCTTGATCATCATGGCCATCATAGGATTAAAGTCACCTTCAAAAGTCAGTTGTACTTCGCTCGAATTGACATTGATTTCTGAAATGCGGCCGGTTAATGAGAAATCAAGCTTTCCGCCAGCAGAGCCCAAAATAATTTTATTCGGAACAATGACTTCCTTTATTTTGAGCTCAATTTCAGGCATGCCTTTTAGGGCAAATACAAATGTGCCATCACCCAAAACTTCAAACTTACTGATGTTTTCGGGCATTAAGTGCTCAAAGTTTTTGACATTGTTAAAAAAATCAAACACCTCCAACGATGATTTGTGTATGATTACTTTGGGAGATTCTAAATTCATTTTAGTTTAAATTTTATGAAGTTCAATTTAGTTCAATTTGTACCCCATTCGCTTGGGCTAGCATTCCATTGTGTCAAAATTGCCTTTTCTTTAGCTGTAATATATTTGGTTTTCAGGGCCTGGTCCAATAAATTTTCGTAATTGCTCAAGGTGTAAAGGGTTACCTTTTCGGTTTCAAAATTAGTGGAAGCCACCTCAAAACCGTATGAGAAAATGGCCACCATGCCTTTAACATTTACATGGGCATCTTTTAAGGCTTTTACGGCATTCAAACTACTTTTACCCGTACTGATTAAATCTTCAATCACCACAACGGTTTGGTCTGCCTCAATATGGCCCTCAATTTGGTTTTTTCGCCCGTGACCTTTGGCTTCAGGTCTCACATAGATAAAAGGAAGGCCCAAATATTCGGCAACCAAAATGCCGATGCCAATGGCACCAGTCGCCACTGCGGCAATAACATCTGGTTTTCCAAAGGTGTGTTCAATATGTTTGGCCATTGTTGACCTAACATAATTCCTAATGGGCGGATAGGACAGCACCATTCTGTTATCACAATAAATCGGGGATTTCCATCCGGATGCCCAAGTGAAGGGCTCATTGGGCTGAAGCTTTATTGCGTTGATTTGCAGCAATAATTCAGCGGTTTGTGTTGCGGTCTCTTTATCAAAAATCATAGCGCAAAACTACACAATTTTAAGAAATGGGTTTTTATAATTGATTAAAATTAATTTTAAAAAAGGTGGTCATAAATCAAAAAATGATATTTTTACCCTTATTAAAAAGCTAACCAATACATGTACAAAGTTTTTGTTAACGACAAACCTATTGTTTTAACCACTGTTGTTTGTAAAGAAACAGACTTTAAAAACTACCTATTAAAAACAGTCAAGATTGGTAAAGTCATAAAAGAATTGAACAAATCTTCCATAAAGGAAGTGCGGCTCATTGGCAAAAACGAAGACAAGCTCTTAAAAAAATTTTTAAAAAAATTGCCAAAAGTTATTGCTGGTGGCGGCAAGGTCTATAACGATAAGGGTGACATTTTGTTCATTTACCGAAATGGAAAGTGGGATTTGCCAAAAGGTAAAATCGACGGCAAGGAAACCATTGAAGCTGCTGCGCTACGTGAGGTGGAGGAAGAAACAGGGGTGAAAGACCTGAAAATCGTTAAACCTTTGGAAACCACTTATCACATCTTTAAGCGCAATGGCAGGCACAGAATAAAAATAACCTATTGGTATGAAATGAGGTCATCTTATACTGGTGAATTGGTGCCCGAAGAAATAGAAGGCATTACAAATGTGGAGTGGTTAAATGCAGAACAGACCCAAAAGGCCTTGGAGAACAGTTATGCGAATATTAAAGAGTTAATGTAAGTTTTAAAAGGTTGATTACATGGCCTGAAAAATCCCTAGACTTTTTTATTTATAAGGTGACGTGCTTTTTCGAGTGCTTCTGCAATATTTCCCAAAACAAATTCTTCCTTGATGAATATATGCATGCCGTTCTTCTCAAAATCCTTATTTAGATTTTCACTGATGCCCGATAGAATGACCTGTATTCCTCTTGATTTGTAGGTTTTGATAATTTCCTTTAAACTTTGGAATCCGGTGGCATCAATAAGGGGTACATAACGCATTCTGATAATGACCACTTTAGGCTGTAAATGGGTGTTGGTGATGGTTTCCTGAAATTGACGTGCTGCTCCAAAGAACAACGGCCCATTTATTTCGTAGAGCAAAACATCTTTGGGCAAGTTCAGCTGTTCCTCATCAAACAAATGTTCATCCTTTCTGCTTTCAGAAGATATATTTTGAATGTTTACAGATTCGCTCATGCGCTTCATGAACATAAAGCTTGAAAGCACAATGCCAATTTCGATGGCAATGACCAAGTCAAAAATTACGGTAAGGAAAAAGGTAGTCAACAAAATGATGATGTCCATTCGGTTTCCCTTTAAAATAGACCTGAACTGCCGCCATTCGCTCATGTGATAAGCAACAACAATTAAAATACCTGCCAGACAGGACATGGGAATCAGTTTTGCATAAGGTGCAAACAATAGCATGATGGCCAATAAAGCCAGGGCATGGACAATGCCGGCAATTGGAGTTCGGCCTCCATTTTTAACATTGGTTGCTGTTCTGGCAATGGCACCGGTTGCAGGTATGCCACCAAACAAGGAAGACACGATGTTGGCTGCACCTTGTGCTACCAATTCCATATTCGATCGATGTTTGCCACCAATCATGGAATCGGAAACCACCGCTGAAAGCAGCGATTCAATACTACCCAGCAGGGCAATGGCAAAGGCAGGCTGAATTAACGATTTTATGGTTTCATAATCCACATGCGGTATGGAGGGCATACTGAATTTGTTTGGGATATCTCCAAAATTACTTTCGATGGTATCCACGGGAACATCAAAAATTTTGACAATAATTGTGGACAAAATGATGGCGATAATGGAACCCGGAATTTTTTTGTGTATCTTTTGAAAATACAAAGTCAATAGAACTGTGCCCACGGCAATGGCAATGGCATACCAATTGACCTTGCTCCAGTTTTCAAAATACGTGTTCCACTTTTCAATAAAGTCCGCAGGAACTTTGGAAATATGCAGCCCGAAAAAATCGTTGATTTGTGACGAAAAAATAATCAGAGCAATACCGCTGGTAAACCCTACAATCAGGGAGTAGGGGATAAACTTCAACAGATTTCCCATACGGGCAAGTCCCAAACCTATAATAATAAAGCCCGCCATAAATGTGGCAATGGTGAGACCACTGGTGCCAAACTGTTGGACAATACCATAAACAATCACAATGAACGCGCCCGTTGGTCCACCAATTTGCACACGACTGCCACCAAATGTTGAAATGATGATGCCGGCGATAATGGCGGTCATGATTCCCTTTTCAGGGGAAACCCCCGAGGCTATGGCAAAGGCAATGGCCAATGGCAGAGCCACAATACCTACAATCAAACCTGAAAGGGTGTCTTTGGTTAGGGTCTCTTTGGAGATGCCCTGTTTTAAGAGTGAAAAAAACTTAGGGACAAATTCTATGTTCATTACGAATGGAAATGGCGTACAATATTAATTAAAAAATGGTTTGGTTTTTATATGGGGTTGGTAAACTTTTTTAGAAATGATATTCGGAAAATTTGATTTTGTTGATTTGTGGAGCCTTTTCCAATGTTTAATCATTAGAATTCCCCGACGCTCTGCGTCGGGTGTTGCGTCTTGATAATTTGGTTGTGCAAAGAACCAAGAGACAAGAACCAAGAGTCTGGACGAATGTACGTCCCTGATATAGGTTGACCACAAAAAGTCAATTTATATGAAAGCAAACATCAAATTAATCAGTAAACAGCGGAGG
>DASWKU010000338.1:0-11497 GCA_036396455.1 Flavobacteriaceae bacterium | reverse complement strand
AAGGCATTGGCCCTGGCCCTTGTGGTATCTTTCTCATTTCTTGTAGCTCTGTAACTTGGACACATGGTGCCTCCAAATTCGGGAAGTTTTCTGCAATCACCAGAACCATTGCATTTTTCAGCCTCACGAAGGATTCCCATAGATTCTGAAAAATCCAATAACGTCTCAATTTCCGGTTCAGTCCTTTCAGCTTCATAGCGCAAGGCTTTATCCATTGGATATGCATCCACTATTTTGCCTGGATTAAAAATGTGTTCAGGATCAAAAGCTGACTTGATTCGCCTTAGAATTTCATAATTTTCAGTTCCTATCATAAAAGGAATGAATTCTCCCCTAACAATGCCATCGCCGTGTTCCCCACTCATGGAACCTTTGTATTTCTTCACCAAATGTGCTACATCGGTCGTTATTTTTCTGAACAACACAACATCTTCATGTTTTTTTAAATTGAGCATTGGCCGCAAATGCAACTCCCCTGCTCCGGCATGCGCATAATAAATGGCATCCTGTCCATAGCTGTTCATAAGCTGTGTAAATTCACTTATATATTTGGCCAAATCTGGTAAAGCTACTGCGGTATCTTCAATACAGGCAGCCGATTTTTTGTCTCCTATGATATTGCCCAATAAACCCAAACCTGCTTTGCGCAATTCAACAGCCTTGTCAATTTCATTTCCTTTAAGAATAGGATTTGCATAGCTTAGATTCAAAGCTTCTATGGAATTCAATAAGGATTGGACTTGTTTGTCTAAATCTTCTTTATTGCTGGATTTAACCTCACACATCAAAATCGCTTTGGGGTCACCCTGAATAAATTGTCTATTTTCCTGCTGCGCCTTGTTTCGCTTTGTACAATCCAAAATGGTTTTATCCATCATTTCGCAAGTATGCAAATTGTGTCGCATAACCACTTCAACCATATTCAAACAATCCTGGATACTTTTAAAATGCAGGGCAATCATGGCACTTTCCTGTGGCGGCAAATCGTCCAATTGCAAGGTGATTTCTGTTGTAAATGCCAATGTACCTTCACTTCCAGAAAGGAGTTTGCACATATTGAAATGCTCATTTGAGTCCGAAAAAACCTCAGACTTAATCAACTCGTCGATGGCATATCCAGTATTTCTACGATGGATTTCAGGTTTTGGAAAGTCATTTTTTATTCTATTTTGAACGGTTTCAGAAGCAAGTTCATGATGGATTGTTTTATAAATCTGCCCTTCAAGCGTGTTTAATTTTATCTTATTCTGAAATCCCTGTTTGGAAATTTTGGAAAAAGTAACCTCGCTTCCATCACTTAATATCGTTTTGAGTTTTAAAACCTTGTCACGAGTTACCCCATATTGAATTGAGGTCGTTCCGGAAGAATTGTTCCCAACCATGCCACCAATCATACAGCGGTTGGACGTTGATGTGTTTGGCCCAAAAAATAACCCAAAAGGTCTAAGATAATTATTCAGTTCATCACGAACAACGCCGGGTTGTACAACCACGGTTTTTTCTTTTTCATTAATGTCAAGAATCCTTGTAAAATATTTGGAAACATCTACCACAATGCCTGTTCCAACACATTGTCCGGCAAGAGAGGTTCCCGCAGTTCTGGGGATCAATGAGGTTTTATGCGCTCTTGCAAATTGGATAATAAGCTTAATATCATTTTTGGTTTTTGGATAGGCAACGGCCAATGGCAACATCCTGTAAACCGAAGCATCTGTGGCATATAATGATTTCATTAAATCATCATAAAACAATTCTCCATCCAGTTTGTATTTAAGTACTTGCAAATTTTCAATTACGTCCAAATGGTTCATGCTTCTCGTAGATAAGACGGTAAACATTTTTTATTTTTGTTTAAAATTAAACTAATAATCCAATTTTTAATGTACATTGACGTTATATTTGTTGTAGTAAAATTAGTGTTAATTGTATTTTTGTTAAAAATCTAAAAACTTTAAAATTTATGAGAAAATTATTTTTATTATGCATTACATGTATTGGCTTTATTGCATTTTCAAATGCACAGGATATTTATCCAAATGCTTTAGGTCTTAGACTAGGTGATAGTGATGCTTTAGGTGCCGAAATTTCTTATCAAAGAGGTTTGAGTGACAATAACCGTTTAGAATTTGATTTAGGATGGAGAAACGGAAACAACTATGACGCTTTCAAACTAGCTGGTTTATACCAATGGGTTTGGAATATTGATGGAGGTTTTAACTGGTACGCAGGTGTTGGTGGAGGACTTGCTTCTTTTTCTGGAAGAAATAGTTTGGACGGCAATAATGGTACCGGTTTTTTTGTCGCTGGAGATATAGGTATTGAATACAATTTTGATATTCCTTTACAACTTTCACTGGACTTTAGACCAGAATTCGGTAATAACGATTTTACTGACAATACAGTTTTTGATATCGCATTGGGTATACGCTATCAGTTCAATTAAAAACCAATGTATATAATAAAAGACCACCTAAATTGGGTGGTTTTTTATTCTTCCAATCTGTCTTTTACAAACTCAACATGTGTTTTACCATGGGGTTTTGGTTTACCATCTTCCCCTAAATTAACCGTAACAATATTATCGACCGTTAAAATGGTTTCCCTGGTCATTTTGTTTCGGGCTTCACATCTCAACGTCAAAGAGGACGTTCCAAATTTTACAACTTCCATTCCAAGTTCTATAATATCCCCTTGTTTTGCGGAGCTCGTAAAATTGATTTCAGAAATATACTTTGTAACGATATGCTTGTTCTCCAATTGGATAAACGTATAAAGTGCCGCCTCCTCATCAATCCAAGCCAATAAACGGCCACCAAACAAGGTCCCATTCGGATTTAAATCTCCGGGTTTGACCCATTTACGTGTATGAAATCTCATGTTAGAATATTTATTATACCCGTTGTGCATTTTGAACAGATTTCCTCGATTTTTTCCCCTCCCTAAAGGGTGTAAATCGAAGAAATCTTCATTCCATCCCTGCCTGCCGGCAGGCAGGCTTTAGGATTAGAGGTAAAGAATGAAGATTTTGATCCATATTAATTTCAAAATTATCAAAATGCACAACGGGTTTTATTAAGAATCAGTCTTCATTTGGAATTTTCAAATGGCTTCCCAATTCTTTGTTAAGTTTTTTAATAAAATAAGCCGAAAGCAAAGGCGATTCCTTTTCAATGTTTTGGTGAATAAAAAAATCTATTTCCTTAATGCCTTGTTCTTGCCATTCCTTCAGCCGCTTTATCCAATCATCCAAACGTGTATAATCTGTTGGATGGTTGGCTCCAACATAACGCACAAAGGCTGTTGGGTTGGTCAAGCGCATGTGCAACAAATCCCTCCTTCCAGCAGTATCGACAATAACATTTGAAATATTATTTTTTTCCAACAAATCATATAATTGATTGGAAACGGTCTCATTTGTGTACCAATCGGTATGTCTAAACTCTATGGCCAAAGGTATTTCATGTGGCCAATTTTCAGCAAAACGCACAACCCTATCAAAATCTTTTGGTGCAAAATTGTTGTGCATTTGCAAAAAAATGGTGCCCAGTTTTTCCTTTAAATTGGAAGCGTTATACAGATAATGTTCAACAACGGACTGGACTTCGTTCAGTCGCTTCCAGTGACTTATTTCCTGATTTAATTTTGGAAAGAATTTAAACCCTTTTGGTGTTTTCCCGTACCAAGCGGCAAACTGTTCGGCAGGGAAAATTCTATAAAATGTGGCATTTAACTCCACGGCGTTAAATTGTGAGGAATAATATTCCAATTCGTCCTTTACGCCTTTGGGATAAAATCCCTTCAGGTCTGCCTTGTTCCATTTTGCACAACCTACAAAAATATCAGGTGAGTTATCATCTTTTGCTTTGTTCAGCACTCTTGCTGTGTCTATGTGATCAAGTGGCAAAGTAAAATCAATACTTTCAGGATTAGTGACATTTCCAAATTTCATTTCAAAATGTTTTAATGACCCAAATATACTTCATTAAAGAAACAAAGAAAGACCCTTTTGATAAATAATGTTAATAACGCGGTTAACAATATATAGGGTTACAGATTTAAATGGAAAAGTTAATTTTTATTTTTATTAAAACTTAATGCCATGACCGACCGTTCCAGAAATCTAAACCAAATTCGCCCTGTTATTTCATCAGCATTGATTTATGATACCATGAGTGATGATGAACGTTTTCAAAATGTCACCTTACGTCCTGTAATCAAACTTCAAAATGAATTGTTTATTGAAGTTTTTAAAAATTATGTGTCCAAGCATAAGAATGTGTTTTATGAATTATCTTTATCCAAACAATTGGATTATATTGAAAACGCGATCCATAAGGACATGAAATTTAGAAACTCCTTAAAAGGCATGGTCATTGGACAGTTTACCATTGAGGAATTTGACATTTACATCAAAAATTCTTCGGCCTTAAACAAGCGTATGATGAATCTCGTGAAGGAACGTTTAGTCGACCATATTCAATTGCTAGTGCCAAAAGTGGCTTAATATTTATGAACATAAAACAAGAACTTTTACAAGTTTGTACGGACTATGTAAACAAACGTATTTACAATTACAAACTTGAAATGGACACTATTAAGGACTCCATTGAAAATAACGATAAAGGAAATAGTGAGGATGACGATTCGGGTAATGGGAAGCTTTTAAATGATCTGGAAAAAAACGCCCAACACTTGAACGATGCCACAAAATTGATGGAGACCCTTAAGCAAATCAATCCTAAAATCCAAAATGAATCTGGAACTTTGGGAAGTATTGTCTATACCCAAACCAATGTCTTTTTCTTGTCTGTAAGTGTTGGTAAAATAGAACTGGAAGGTTCGAATTATTTTGCCATTTCCTTGCAATCACCTATTGGCATGTTGTTGAAGAACAAAACAAAAGGGGACCAAATCAATTTTAATGGAACTTCCTATACCATTACCGATATTATATAATGGATTCTCCATTTAAATTGGTGGTAAGGACTTCGCTCATGTAATCAAAATAAGGTCTAATGACTTTAAATGATGCATTGACGTCTTCCAAAAAATTATCTGAAAGCACTTGTTTATCGGTATATTTTTTAACAAAAATGTATTGTTTCTTTTTGATCAAGTCGATGGCGGGATGATCTTTATCAAAATCTCTTGGAGCTGTTTTAAGCTCATCACCAACCAAATCTCCCCAAACTGATTTAAAGGACTTGGCATTGGTAATGGTTCTCATTTCGGTGTCGTCCATTTCAAATTCTTTGCGCATTCTTTGCAAATCAGAAGTATTTGGTTCCCAGAATCCTGTTGCAATGAACGATTCGTTGTGAGGTGCAATATGCAAATAATAACCGCCTCTTAGCTCAGGTTTTTTTCTATGGAAGGTACCTCCAAAATGAGTTTTGTATGGTAGTTTGTTTTTTGAAAATCGCACATCGCGATAGATACGGAACATTTTAAATTGGTCAACGTCGTCATGGGTTTTCAACATATTGAACACGGTTGAATAACACTTTTTTACTTCAGCTTCAATAGTTTTAAACTCTTTTTTGTGGTCATTGAACCAATCCCGATTATTGTTTTTTTCAAGTTTTTTGAAAAACTCCAAAACATCATTTGAAAATTTGGCAGTCATAATTAATTGGTTAAAGTTTGTTTAAAGCCATTTTTTTCTTCTAAAATACATGAGCATGAAAATAAAAATAATAATCATGACCCCCAAAAGTATAAAGTAACCGTATTTATATTGTAGTTCGGGCATATTGTCAAAATTCATTCCGTATACCCCTGCTATAAAAGTCAACGGAATAAAGATTGTTGCGATAATGGTCAATACCTTCATGACCTCGTTCATTTTATTGCTAATAATGGTCATGTGCATATCCATTAAGCTCCAAATCATCTCTCTATATAAATCAATGGATTCACTTACATTTACTATGTGATCATATAAATCTCTTATGAAACTGTGTGTTTTTGGGTCAATAATGGCGCAATCCATTTTTTCCAGCCGGTTGACGATTTCCTTAAAAGGAAAAATGGAGCGACGTATTTTTAGGATTTCCTGTTTCAAACTTTGGATATAATTGGGTGTTTCATTGCTGTTGGAATCAGATTCAAAAATATGGGTTTCCAAATCTTCAATTTTATCACCAAAAGCTTCAATAACTGTTAAATAATTATCCACAATGGCATCCAAAATGGCATACATTAAATAATCTGAGCCTAAACCTCTTACCCTTCCCTTTGAGTTTGAAATCCGGTCTCTTAAATCATCAAAAACATCTCCATCTGATTCTTGAAATGTAAGGACATAATGTTCGCCAACCACCATGCTAACTTGTTCATAACTTAAGACTTCATCCTTAAAGTACAGCATCTTAAAGACTATAAACAAATAGTTTTCGAACTCGTCAATTTTTGGCCGGTGCAAGGTATTTAAAATATCTTCCAAGGTTAAAGGATGTATGTTGTAATGTGACCCAAGTTGCTCAATTTCATTTATGTTGTTGAGCCCGTTGATATTGATCCAGGAAATGGTATGGTTGTTCTTAAGGTTTAAAAATTCCGATATACTTTTAAATTCCGATTTTTTATAAGTATCTGCATTATAATTAATTACTTCAATTACCGTTACATCAGACTGCTTTTTACCCCTATAAGTCATTGTGCCTGGTGGAAGGTTCAATGCCTTATAAATTTTTTTCTTCTTATTAATTTTCATGAAATCTTATTGACTGTATTGACAATTTAAATAAAAATATGAAACTTTTATATAGTTAGCCTCAATTATCTCATAAGAATTAACAATTAAACCTTAATATCATAATTGCAATCATTCATTAATTTTGCTTAATTAAAATTAAGGCTTGCATTTTGAAATTATTTTTATTAATATGCGAGTTTAAATCTTCAATAAACTAATTCATGGGAAGACCACCTACAAGGCCAATAAAATTCAGGGACGGATTTTATATCGAGATACGAAACAAAGGTAAAAATACAGGAATAAAAATACATAGGGACACCAAAGCTCAAATGTTGAGAACCATAAAGGAATATGAATTGACTAAAGATGTCATTATATTAGGTGAATCCAAAAATGGAAAATGGGTAGACAAAACCCCGGTTTTACACGTTGTTGAGGATTAGAAATTGCTTTTTCTTGCTTAAATATTGATTTTTTGGATGTCGAAACATTCCATTGCGCAAGCTTGGATATCTTAATTTTTAACTAACTCAATTTTGGAAAAAAGGTATAGGATTGATCCAATGCCTTTTTTTAATTATAACAGAATTGGAATTTATAAATCCTTTGTGTGGTATTTCACCAACCCTTCAATTGGCCGTCTTGCAAAATTGCCAACTTTAAAATTAAATTCTTTGGCTACTTCTTTAATTTCTTCTTGGGAAAAGAACGCAATGGAACCAGCAAAATGTACGGGAACTGTCTTGATTTCTTCACAAAATTGAAGAATCATATTTTTAGCAAAGAGTCTCAATCCATCTTTTATAAGTTTTTTTATGTATTCTGAATCTTTGTTCAAAAACATAAACTCTGCAAAAGTTGCCAAATATGCATTGGGATTTGGCTGCTTGTATAAATTATATTTAATAAAATCGGCCTCTAAGTTGTATTTACTGGAAAAAGCGACTTTAATATTTTCAGGCATGTGGCTGAAGTAATAATCCCGTATAAGTTGTTTTCCATAGTAATTGCCACTGGCATCATCCATGATAATATATCCCAATGATTTTACACGTTGGTGGAGTTTTTCTCCATCATAAAAACTACAATTGGAACCGGTTCCCATAATGCAGACCACTGCCGCTTCATCATCATGATTTAAAGTTGCTCTTACCGCGGCCATGGTATCTTCCTGAACTTCAACAATAGCGTTTAAAAAAATAAATTGAAGAACGTGAGTCAACATGGTCCGGGGCTTATCGGTACCACAACCGGCTCCATAAAAAAAGACATGGGTAACCTCTGTTTTTATTTGTGCCAATTCCTTACTGTCCCCAATAATTTTTTTGAGCTCCTTTTCTTTAAGGATTGCAGGGTTAAGGCCCGGAGTACGTATTTTATCAAATAATTGCTTACCATTATTGTCTACTGCAATCCAATCGCATTTTGTAGATCCACTATCAACAATTAAGACCATAAATTTAAAGTAAAAAATTCCATGGATACTTTAGTTAAAAAGTATCTACGGAATTAAAAAATTGTTAATTATAGTGAATGTATTTTCTGAGCTAGATCAATAAGTTTGTTTGAATAACCAAATTCATTGTCATACCACGAAACCACTTTGAAAAATCTAGAATTCAATTCAATGGATGCATCGGCGTCAAAAATACTGGTTCGTGCATCACTAACAAAGTCTTGAGATACTACAAGCTCATCTGTATAACCCAAAACACCTTTCATGGAACCTTCAGAAGCTTTTTTAAAGGCCCTTTTTATCTCATCCAATGATGTTTCCTTTTTAGTTCTAAAAGTAAGATCAACTGCCGATACGTCAGCAGTTGGAACTCTAAATGCCATTCCCGTAAGTTTTCCGTTTAATTCTGGGATTACCTTACCTACAGCCTTGGCGGCTCCTGTTGAAGACGGTATAATGTTTAACAAAGCGCTTCTGCCTCCTCTCCAATCCTTTTTTGAAGGTCCATCAACAGTCATCTGGGTAGCTGTGGTAGCGTGGACAGTTGTCATCAAAGCTTCTTCCAGACCAAAGTTGTCTTCCAATACTTTGGCCAAAGGTGCCAAACAGTTGGTTGTACAGGATGCATTTGAAACAATAGTGTCGCTAGCTTTTAGTTTATGGTCATTAACGCCCATTACAAACATGGGAGCATTTGCGCTTGGTGCAGAAATTACGACTTTCTTGGCACCTGCCTGGATATGATAGTCTGCTGTTTCGAGAGTTGTGAAAATTCCGGTGCATTCTGCAACAATGTCAACACCTGCCTCATCCCATTTCAAGTTTTTGGGGTCTCTTTCAGCCGTAATTCTTACTTTCTTGCCATTTACGATAAGATGTCCATCCTTGACTTCTATTGTTCCGTCAAATCTACCATGAACTGAGTCATATTCCAATAAATATGCAAGATGTTCCACCTCCAATAAGTCATTGATAGCTACCACCTCTACATCTGGTCTGTTCACTGTTGCCCTAAAAGCAATTCTACCAATTCTACCAAATCCATTTATTCCTAATTTTAATTTTGTCATAATTTTTAATTTAAATTTATGTGCTCATGATTTCTGATACACGCAATAATTCTCTATCTATTTTTGATTGTCCTTTAATGGCTTGTTCAAAAGGAGTCAAAGCCATTTTATCATGTAATAATCCCACCATGTAGTTTGAATTGCCTTCAATTAAACTTTCTACGGCCTTAACCCCCATCCTACTGGCCAAAACACGGTCAAAACAGGAAGGTGCACCACCGCGCTGCATGTGTCCCAAAACTGAAACCCTTACTTCATATTCGGTCATGTTTGCCTCTACATAATCTTTAAGTTCAAACACGTTTTTCCCAATTTTATCGCCTTCAGCAACCACCACTATACTTGAGGATTTTCCAGACCGTTTGCTTCGCCTTAAGGATTCCAAAAGCCTATCAAGACCTAAATCTTCCTCTGGTATTAAAATCGCTTCTGCTCCTGCACCAACTCCAGCATTTAAAGCGATATGCCCCGCATCACGCCCCATAACTTCTATAAAAAATAATCGGTTATGTGAACTTGCCGTATCCCTTATTTTATCGATAACTTCAACAACTGTATTTAGTGCGGTATCATAACCTAAAGTATGGCTGGTCCCAAAAATATCGTTATCGATGGTTCCTGGAATTCCCATTACCGGAAAGTTGAATTCCTGATTAAAAATCATGCCTCCTGTAAAGGTACCATCTCCTCCAATGACCACAAGTCCATCCACATTGGCTTCCTGCAATTTTTCGAAGGCCTTTTTTCGACCTTCTTGAGTCCTAAATTCTTTAGATCTGGCCGACTTCAATATGGTCCCCCCTTTATTGACGATATCTTTAACGCTCCTTGCATTCATCTCCTTGAAATCACCTTCGATCATGCCTTCATAACCACGATAAATCCCAACGCAATTTACATTATAATAAGCACAGGTTCTAACAACAGAACGTATTGCAGCATTCATGCCAGGAGCATCTCCTCCAGAGGTCATTACACCTATTTTTTCGATTGGTTTTGACATACAATTTTGGTTTCGAGGGGTAAAACTAATAAACTAAAACTAGAATTTGAACAGTATTTATGAATAATTTACACACTAACAAAAATTCAAACGTTTTCGTTAATAAAAAAGTTAAAATTTAATGGAATCGGGAAGAATTATTGTTCCTTTCTTTCGCTTTTTGACTTTACATTGATGTATTCCGGGAAGTTTTCTTCTTTGGAAGTTTTGTTGTTTGTGTCTACTGATTCGGCAGTTTTTTTCTTTTTGTTCTTTCCGGAAAAAATGATGTTCAAAAATTCTTTAAACGTATCAAATTCCACATTATAGGATAGACCTGCACCTTGTGTATAACCTATTTCTTCACCAAAATTTCTAATGTTGTTTTCCCTGTTGAAAAATTTCGCTGTCAATGTCCCGTCTTCATTTAAAAGTATGGCAATTTCAGCATCACCGGCAATAACGGTTTCATTGACCCCTCCAATTGGAACCCCAACTTTACCATTGAACAGAACTCGGTCGCTAATTCTTGTGCTTAAGGTCAATCCAAGTCTATCATCTGTTTGATATTCCGGTGTTTGCTCTCCGGCTTCGTAATTGAAACCAAATTGGACCTTGCCATTATCCGTGGCAATAAGACTGTTGAACAAACTATTTACCCTATCAGCAATGGTACCATAAGCTTGTTGTCCTAAACTGATCTCGCTAGCAAATGAGCCCGTTGCCAACAAATACAAGGCTTGGTTTTCTCGACTTTCTTTAGTTTCCAAACGGTATTCCAGCTCAGATTTAATGGTCGAACTTACGTTGGGGAACTTAAAGGTAAAATCTGGTTCTGGCTGCTCCAACTCACCTGTTAAATTGATTTCCACATTTACGGGAATACTTCTGTTAATTGGATTGTCCAACAAAACTGAAGGATTGGCCTGTGTTTCATACACCGCCTTTAAATCTATTTGGGCCTTCATCGGGTCACCTTCCCACCTTAAACTTCCACCTGGCTTCACGGTAAGTTTTTTTTGTATCAAACCACCATACACAAAATTGTAAATGCCTTTGAAAACTACAAAATCACCCAACATTCTAAATTTTCCATTAGTATTGATTTCAAAATAAAGGTTACCTTCTCCACTGCCTTGTATTGTACTTCCAGAGTTTCTATCTATTACAATTTCAATATCAGCATTTTGGTTGACATCCAAATCAAATTTCAATTCCAATCCCTTAACATCTGCATCCACGATTTTTTCACCCCGCAATCGGGCCTGTTTTTCTTCAGGGCTTAAAAA
>DASWKU010000337.1:0-8939 GCA_036396455.1 Flavobacteriaceae bacterium | reverse complement strand
TTCAGAGATTAAAAACTGGGCAGGCAAGAATTTAACCATGGGGCATATAGATGTCAATATCATGACCAAGGTGGATAAAGACAACTATAAAAAAGGCGTAAAATTGCCGGTGGAGTACAATGATGCCCATGCAGCATTACGAGGCTTTGCGCAAAGCAAGTTGAAATCTTCAGTGATACTTTCGGCAGGAATGAACCCACGATTATACGCTTACATGAGCCAGTTTGATGATTTTTATCCAAATGGAAATGGACATTTCAACAAGAAAATTATTTTAAAGGTCAGTGATTATAGATCGGCACTGATTCAGGGGAAATTCCTAGCAAAAAAAGGGCTGTGGGTTTCAGAATATCGCATTGAATCCGGTCTTAATTGTGGGGGTCATGCCTTTGCGACGGACGGTTATCTTTTGGGGCCTGTTTTACAGGAGTTTAAAGAAAAACGAGAAGAATTGAGGGCCTCCATTCAAGATATTTTAAATCAAGAATTGGAGCATCAAGGGCGTATGATTTCAAAACAGCCGTTAACCATAAAAATCTCAGCCCAAGGCGGTGTTGGTACAGACGAAGAGCACGAGTTTTTAATGGAGCATTACCAATTGGATTCCATTGGTTGGGGAACCCCTTTTTTATTGGTTCCGGAAGCGACCACGGTTGATGAAAAAACATTGCACCTATTGGCTCAAGCCAAGGAAGATGATCTGTACTTGAGCGATATTTCACCATTGGGTGTTCCATTTAACAATCTAAGGGCAAATACCAAGGATTTGGAAAAAGAAACCTTAATTGCGAAAGGAAGACCGGGCAGTTCATGCCCAAAGAAATTTGTGGCCTTAAACAAAGAATTCAAGGAAACAGGAATTTGTACAGCTTCAAGAGCATATCAACATCTAAAAATAAAAGAATTGGAAGCCAAACACTTGCCAGCAAATGAACATCAAGAGCATTTGCATAAAATAACCGAAAAGGCATGTACTTGCGTAGGTTTGGGCACGTCGGCATTATTGGCGTATAATTTAGACACCAAAGTTGAAGGCAAAGGTGTGTCCATTTGTCCGGGTCCCAATATGGCGTACTATTCCAAAATCATGAGCCTAAAAAACATGACGGACCACATTTATGGACGGGACAACATGATCACCAGAACAGATCGCCCCAATATGTTCATTAAAGAACTCCATATTTATATTGACTTTTTAAAGCATAAATTGGAAGAGGCTAAAAAAGACATGAACAAAAAGGAAGAAAAGTACCTGTTGACCTTTACCAACAATATGAAAGAAGGTATTTTGTATTACCAAAATCTGTTTGCCGGTGTAACTAATGCCTTTGAAGAGATTAAAAGTTCTGTTTTAAATGAACTGGAAATGAGTGTATTTACATTGCAGCAAATTGGTTCAGAAATAGAAAGGTTATCACCAATTCCTGTTGAAAGCTAGATATTTTGTGCTGAAATTTGGCTAGGTTAAAATTGTCCGGAAGTCGGGATTACGCTGATGATTCATGCAACTGAATGACGAAGTTCGGCAGGGAAGGGTAGGTTTGGTTATTTTGGTAAGCTTTGAGTTATCCTATTTTACCGGTTGATGCAAGGGAAGGAATCAATGAAACCAATTAAATGTCCAGGTTAATTTAAATGGCGTTCGTTTAATAAAAGTTTAAAATAAACGAATAGAATTTCCCGAAATCAAATCAAACGAACGAACTTACGCAACTATTGATGCAGCAGCAGTTAAAAAAACCTTATTTTTAGTGTTATTTGTGAATGTTATGTTCGATTGGATTGAAATTTTAAAAGATTTTAAAACTAGACAAGAGCCTGTTGCTTTAATTACCGTAATCAAGTGTTTGGGCTCAACACCTTGTGTTGTTTCATCTCGAATGATTGTGACCAAAGACAAAAAAATCTTCGGGACCATTGGTGGTGGGAAACTGGAATTTTTGGCGATTGACGAGGCGATAAACGCTATTAATGAAAACAGAATTATCGAACTTACCTACACTTTAGGCCCTGAATTTGAACAATGCTGTGGCGGAAAAGTGGAATTAATAATTGAGCCTATGAACCAATCTCCCGAACTTTTTGTATTTGGCGCAGGCCATATTGGTGTCGAAATCTGCAATCTTTTGAAAGACACACCCTTTAAAGTGAACCTTATTGATTCGCGGGAACACTGGTTTGAACATTTGGAACTGGGAAACCATGTCCATAAAATTGAAGTAAGCATTACTGATTTTAAGACCTTCAAAGATGCGGTAAACTGGGGCACCAATTGTTATGTATTGGTGTTGACCCACGACCATACCATCGATTTTGATATTATTGCATTGGCTTTACAGCAAGAAACCAAGTTTATTGGACTGATAGGTAGCAAAACCAAGCGCGTTAGGTTTCACAATATGCTCATTAAAGACTTGAATATCGTCGAAGGAATGGATCATGTTGTTTGCCCAATTGGTTTGGAACTTGGCGGGAATTCACCAAAAGAAATAGCCATTAGTGTGGTAGCACAATTAATACAAGTTCACTATAAGGGTTTAGCCAAAAAAAGTCTCACTTAAGGCATAATAAATGGCCATTAATGCCGAAAAAATGGCACTTGCCAGAAATCGCCATTTTAACTTAAATTGGTTTTGGATAACATAGTTGGCAATAAAAGAAATCAAAATATTGGCTAAAAACGACCAAAAGGCGATTTCCAGAAGATTCCAGCCTACTGATTCAAATTCCCCAGAAAATAATTTAATGAACAATAAGTGTCTTGCAATCCATAATGGATTAAAATACAACATAGCCAACCCTGTTTTGGTTAACGTTGCCTTTATGCCTTTTTGATGCTCTGTTTTTTTAACAATCCAATCAAAATAGTTAGGAATTTCAAACGCATAAAAAGTGGCCCCAACCAAAATCATTCCCACCAATCTGAACCAAGAGAATTCATCTAGAAAAAGTGCTGCAATAGCATCTCCTGCACTATAAATTATAGCGCCTTTAAGTATGTTTTGTTTTGTGTAATGTAGTTTGATGGCCCTCTATTTTTCGTATAAACCCATGAGTACTTTTTCAGGTGTCATGGGTGCATGAAACTTGTGCTTGTAGTTTGGATTGAATGCTTTTACCGCATTTTGAATCGCAAAATAGGCTCCAATGCCATACATTAAAGGCGGTTCTCCAACCGCTTTCGATTTTAAGATGGCCATGTCGTTGCCCAATGTTTCCAATGGCAGTATCTCAATGCTTTTAGGGACCGAAAACACATCAGGAACTTTATAAGTGGACAGCGCATTGGACAGCAACCTACCGTTGGTGTCATAGGCAATTTCTTCCATGGTCATCCAGCCCAACCCTTGAACCAAGCCGCCTTCAGCTTGACCTAAATCGATGCCCGCACTCATGCTTTTTCCGTAATCGTGAATCGCTTTTACGGTATCAAAAACATAAGTACCACGTGTGCAATCCACCGTTGCAATAACTATTGCTGTACCGTAAACGTGATATGCAAATGGATGTCCTTTTTCTTTGGTTTTGTCGAAATGTATTTCAGGTGTAGCGTAATGTGCATTTTCGGTTAAAGCTACCCGATTTGCCATGGCCTTAAAGATGAGTTCTTCCCAAGACACATCGGTTTTATTGGAATTGACATACACAAATTCTTCTTTAATGGTGATGGCTTCTTTAGAAACCTTTAAGTCTTCCGAAGCGACTTGTTTTAATCGTTCAAGTAATGTTTCACAAGCTTTTAAGGTGGCTTTTCCGTTTAAATCTGCAGTAGAACTTGCGGCCGAAGGTGAGGTATTGGCGACCCTTGTGGTGTTGGTGGTTTCAATTTTCACTTTGGTTTTATCAATCGAAAAGACTTGTGCTGCAATTTGCAATATTTTAGTGTTCACGCCCTGGCCCATTTCGACAGCTGCAGTGCTAACGCCAACACTTCCGTCTTGGTAGATATGGACTAAGGCTCGTGCATGATTCATTTGAGTGTTTGTAAACGAAATACCAAAAGCAATGGGCATTAAGGCCAAACCTTTTTTGAAGGATTTGCTGTTTTTATTGAAATCTACAACCTCTTTTTCAAGCTTTTTTAAGTTGAAAATTTCTTTTGCCGAATTCCAACACTTTCGGGCTTCAACCTGTTTGGCGATTTGTCCATAGGGAAACTCATCTTTTTCTCGCAGCAAATTGGTTTCTTGGATTTTTCGTGCCGACACGCCAATTTCTGAAGCAGCTTTGGCGATGGCCGATTCAATAACAAACATGCCTTGAGGTCCGCCAAAGCCACGAAAAGCGGTGTTTGGTGGCAAGTTGGTCTTACAGCTATAAACCGTGGACTTTACATTTTTTACAAAGTAGCTGTTGGTGGCGTGAAACAAGGTCCGTTCGGCAACTGCAGGCGATAGGTCGGCTGCTGCGCCGGAATTTTGTAAAAACTCCACTTCGTAGGCCAAAATTTTCAGGTCTTTTGACAATCCAATTTTATAGGTGCTTTCATAAGGATGGCGCTTACCGGTCATACGTAAATCGTCGTGACGGTCCAAAATCAATTTGACTGATTGTTTTAAATGGTAAGTCGCCAAAGCAGCCATGACAGCCCAAGGTGTAGCCTGGTCTTCCTTTCCACCAAAACCACCGCCAAGACGGGTCACATCGACTTCAATTTTGTGCATGGGCAAACCCAAAACCCTTGCTGCCGTTTTTTGGACAGCTGTTGGCCCTTGTGTGGAAGAGGTAATTTTTATGCTTCCATTTTCCAATGGTTCGGCATAGGCGCCCTGTGCTTCAATATATAACTGTTCCTGTCCGTTGGAAAAGGTTTCACCTTCAAAAATATAGCCGCAATCTTTGAAAGCTTCTTCCGTATTTCCCAAATTGAAAGAACGGGGCGCATTGATCAAGCTACCTTTGGCCTTTGCATCTTTTGCCGTTGTAATAACGGGTAAATCTTCAATTTCAATTTTAATCAAACGCCGTGCCTGTCGCGCAATGAGTTCGGTTTCGGCAACGATCAAAGCAATGGGCATGCCCCAAAAATGTACGTCATCTTCGGCAAACAAAGGCTCGTCCTGAATAATGCCACCAATTTGGTTTTTTCCCGGAATATCCTTGTAGGTGAAAATTCCTGCTACGCCATCCAGTGCCTCTGCCTCTGAAAAATCGATGCTTTTAATTTTTCCGTGTGCTTTTGGTGAATCGAAAACGACCGCATGAAACGTACCTTGCCGCACATTGACATCGTCGACGTAAAGTGACTCGCCACGAACATGTGTATAAGAATCGATGTTTTTCATGCTGTGTTTAAGCGAAGCTTCAACTTGTGATTTTTTAAAATCCAATGCGCTATGTTTTTTGCTTTTATACATGTTGAAGAAAATCGTTTAGTGCGAATTGTTTTGGAAACAGTTCGATAAAATGAGCAAAGAACAACTGTCTGGCAAGCAACCGTTTATAATCGCTGGAACCCCGAACATCACTGATTGGCGAGATTTCGGATTGTAATATATCTTGGGCTTCGAGAATGACTTCAGAAGTTAAAGTCTTTCCGTTTAGGAAGGCTGACGTTTTATGTAAATATCTCGGAATTTCATAAACACCACCAACTGCGATATGGGCATCTGAAATTTTTCCGCCTTCAACCAAAATAAGCATCGCCGAATTTACAGAAGCAATATCCAAATGCGTACGTTTTGATACCTTTTCAAAATTGAAATGGGATTGCTTCGTTGGTAATTTGAAATGTATTGTTTTTATGAGCTCGCCCTTTTTTAAATCGAAGGTTTTATAGCTTTTAAAGAAATTTTTTAGGGCGATGGTTCTTTCGTTTCCATTTGAATTTAATAAGGTAATATCGCTATTCAAGGCCAAAAAGAAAATGGTCATATCCCCAATTGGTGAAGCATTCGCAAAATTCCCTCCAAAAGATGACATGTTTCTGATTTGTTCTGATGAAACGAGTTTTAAATGTGTTTTTAATTTTGGAAAATAGGCGTTGAGTTCGGCATGGTTCCATAATTCTGTAATTGTCGTTCCAGCTCCAATATTGCAAGTGTTTCCTTTAATCGAAATGCCTTTTAAAGCTGAATTATCTGCAATTAAATGCACATCCTGTTCGATAAGGTCGTCTGCTTTTTGAACGTATAAATCGGTGCCTCCAGAAACTGTTTTTGTGCCCTGTTTCAGTTTATCTTCTGAATTTATTTGTTTTAATTGTCTTGGAATTTTGGTGAAATATTCAGGAATGAAATCCTGTTCAATTAGCCATTCCAAAGGGAGTTCAGTTTCAGGAAAATCGAGTTTCCCACAAATCTGATGTGCTGCTCTTTCAATCGATTTATAACCGGTGCATCTGCAAATATTTCCGCTAATGGCGTCCAAAGCACGTTCATGGGTTTTTTCAGTATTTGACAGCGCAAAACCTGTTAAGGACACTACAAAACCTGGTGTACAAAAGCCACATTGGGTGGCAAAATTATCGGTCATGGCGTTCTGCACGGTCGTTAAAGTGTCTTTTAAATTAGTGCCTTCAACGGTAACAATATGCTTGCCATGTGCATTTCCCAAAGGTGAAATGCAAGACGTCATACTTTGATAAGTGATTTTATCATTCTCGATTAGTGAACCAACCAAAACCGTGCAAGCACCACAATCGCCTTCGCGACAACCAATTTTGGTTCCTGTAAGGCGTTGTTCATAACGTACAAAATCGAGCAATGTCATACCTGATCTTGCAGACGTATTTATGATTTTATTATTGAGAATGAATTGAATCATGGAACTATCAATATTCAGTTTTATCTAATTTTTCCATCCATTTTTGAAACGGCTCCAAAGCGATGTCGCGACCCAATTGTTCAAAAGGTATGCTTCGCTTATCATAGGGCAGCGGAATTTCTTTGTAAATAAATTCATCGTCAAAGCCAATACTGGCTGCATCCCTATGGTTGCTTCCAAAATACACTTTTGTGGGACGAGCCCAATAAATGGCCCCCAAACACATTGGGCAAGGCTCGCAAGAGGCGTAAATCTCACAGCCTTCCAATTGAAATGAATTTAAGTTTTTGCAAGCTTCCCGTATGGCGATAACTTCGGCATGGGCCGTTGGGTCGTTGGTAGAGGTTACCTTGTTATTGCCCCTGCCAATTATTTTCCCATCCTTTACGATGACGCATCCAAACGGGCCTCCTTCATTTTGGTCCATTCCTTTTAAAGCAACTTTAATTGCTTCTTTCATGAATTTTTCTTTAGCCTTTAAATTCATTTATTTAATGTTGAAGCATTTGAATTGATGATATCAACGCTATTGCGAGATTATAAACAAGCTAATATACATTTTTTTTATTTTTTTATTGGTATGTAACCCATTGTGCATTTTGATAATTTTGAGATTAATATGGATATAAATCTTCATTCTTTGCCTCTAATCCTAAAGGATGAAATGAAGATTTCTTCGATTCTCCCTTTTAGGGAGGGGAAAAATCGGGGAAATCTGTTCAAAATGCACAATCGGTTGGTATGTAAAAACTGACCATACCTTTTTAATTCCCATTGCTACCTTAGCTTAACGAAACAATGAAACCACCATCACCAACTTCTGCATAGGGAAATAGTCATTTGAACTTTGTCAGTACTTTATATGAATCAGATTTCTATCTTATCCCAATACAATTTCTATTAGACCTTAATATAGTAAGAAGGTTAATTGCTTTAAACTTACTATAAGAATGTTTTAAATATATTATAACCACGCTATAACCAATGATTTTAAATATTGTATATTGCATTATCTTATGGTGTTAACTTTAAATGATACGTGTTATGGCAAAACAGAAAGGAATCATACCGTTAGTCGGTACAATAGGCGGTATCAATTTTTATTATCTGAACGGTAAACCTGTAGCCAGAATGGCCGGTGGGGGTTTTAATGGTAAGGCCATAAAGACCAAAGCCAGTATGCAACGGGTACGTGAGAATGGCAGTGAGTTTGGCCATTGCTCACAAGTCAATAAGGCCTTTAGAGCGGCTCTGCAGGAGGTTTATAAAGGGTATCGGTTTACTTATTTTCATAGCAGGTTGATGCGTTTGTTTACGGGGTTAAAAGATTTGGACAGCACCAATAAACGCGGTGAGCGCCAAGTTGCAGAAGGTGCTGCCACGACCCAAGGGATCGCGCTTTTGAAACATTTTGAGTATATGCCAGATTGCAAAGTACCCGCCCTATTGCCGTTTAATTATAACATTGATGGTGCTACGTTTGCCCTGACCTTTACAGGGTTTGATATTGAAAAGGTTGGCTTTGTCTCTGGCGCCACCCATATAGAACTAACCTATGGTGTTTTGTATTTCGATTTTGGGCAGTTAAGCCATCAACTGTATTTGGCTTCACCTTTGGTGCTCAACAAGTCCTACTCTGGGCATACTATTATGCTGACTCCCAATGTGGGAACGCCAGCGGTTGGTACCCGACTTTGTGTATTGGGCGTGCGTTTTTACCAAGAGGTGGATGGGAAGTTGTATCTATTGAATGCCAAGAACAGTGTTGGGATTGTGGTGCTGGGGGTTGGGGCTTGAGGGAGGCCGTTGGGCGTAATCAAGTCAAAGGTGTGAAGCTTTAAACTTCTCACAGCAAGATAACATTTTAAACAATCTTCCTCTGTCAATTACAGAAGCCTCTTTAGAAGAAGAGGATAAGATCACCAAGCAGTTCTATAAGGATTACTCGGTATTTGAACACAAACTTTTAAGCATTTCTCCTAGAACACTACAAAACCCACGTATCAATTTCACAATACCCTTCGCAAAAGTGGGAGGTGTCATTTTCTACAATTGCAACGAAATCCAAAAAAACAAGAAGCTAAAATCTTTAAATAACAATATATTTTCTGTGATATTTAAGCTGTAATGTGACGAGCAATAAACTTATTTTCTTGAAATGATATATTTTATAT
>DASWKU010000336.1:0-1532 GCA_036396455.1 Flavobacteriaceae bacterium | reverse complement strand
ATTTTAATGGGTTTTTCAATAGGTTTAATGACATCTTGACCTTCTGTTAAATCGGCTACATCCAACAGGTTTTCAGCCAGTGTTTTTCCGGTAACCGTTAAACAATCACCATGAAGCAGTCCTTTTTTAAGAAGATATTTTAAAACGGCTGGAATACCACCAACGGCATGGACATCTTCCATCAAATATTTTCCGCTTGGTTTTAAATCGGCCAAAAACGGTGTATTATCACTTATATTTTGAAAATCCTTGAGTGTAAACTCTATTTGAGCCGCTCTTGCAATGGCCAAAAAGTGAAGTACCGCATTGGTAGAACCTCCAAGAATGGTGACCAATCTTATGGCATTTTCGAGTGATTTTCGGGTAATGATATCAGATGGTTTAATATTTTTTTCAAGCAACAACCGCATGGCTTCACCAGCTTTAATGGATTCCTCTTTTTTGGCATCGCTCAATGCGGGATTGGAAGAATTAAAAGGTAAGGTCATCCCCAAGGCTTCAATTGCCGAGGCCATGGTATTGGCGGTGTACATTCCACCACAGGCACCTGCACCAGGGCAAGCTTTTTCAACTATACTTTGAAATTCGGTCTCGGTCATCGTTCCTGCAACTTTGCTTCCCCAAGCTTCAAAAGCAGAAACCACGTCCAGCTTTTTGCCATTGTGGCAACCGGAATCTATGGTTCCTCCATACACCAAAATACTTGGCCTATTCAAACGGATCATGGCCATTAAAGCTCCGGGCATATTTTTATCACAGCCCACCACGGTAACCAAACCATCGTAACTCATGGCCTGAACAACAGTTTCCATAGAGTCGGCAATGATATCACGGGACGGCAACGAATAGCGCATGCCGGGAGTTCCCATGGATATACCATCACTTACCCCAATGGTATTAAAAATCAATCCAACAATATCTTCTTTTTTTGTGCCTTCCTTTACCAACTTTGCCAGATCATTTAAGTGCATATTGCAAGGGTTGCCCTCGTAGCCTGTACTTGCAATTCCTATCATTGGTTTATAAAAATCTTCATTGGTCAATCCAATGGCGTGCAACATGGCTTGGGCAGCAGGTTGGGTTGGATCTTGCGTAACAGTTTTACTATATTTATTTAATTTACTCATTGTATATGTTGACACTTCTATTTTGAGGGGTCTAAATTAATTCTTTAGGTTTTACGCCCATCTGATTTCCTTACGCCCAAGTTAAATTCAATGCTTGTTAATAATACTTAAGTAATTGATTTTAAATGGTTTGTTCATATTCTTTTATGATGTCCAAATCTGTTAATTTTTAGAAATAAAAGCCTTTCTCCCGAGCTATCGGGATTGAAAGGCTTTTGTTTTAAAAAAAAATTGTATGTCCGTTTAATGTCCATTAGCTGTAATACTAGTGTTGTGTTAATCTAAAATTGACGGATAAAGTCTTTTGAGTTTTATCCTTGCCTGATCGTTAGTAAACTGCCAGTTGATTTTTGCAGTTTTGTTGTTCCTATGATTTTCCCATGCTTTTACTTCCGATGTTATTTC
>DASWKU010000335.1:0-15751 GCA_036396455.1 Flavobacteriaceae bacterium | reverse complement strand
GTAAAAAAAGAACTTGGCGATGTGTTGCTCCACATTGTATTTTATTCCAAAATTGGAAGTGAAACCAAGGCTTTTGACATTGCCGATGTTTGTAATAGTATCAGTGATAAATTGGTGGAACGCCATCCCCATATTTATGGTGATGTTAAAGTACTTGATGAGGAAGATGTAAAACGCAATTGGGAACAAATAAAACTTAAGGAAGGCAAAAAGAGTGTTTTGGAAGGTGTACCAAATGGTTTACCTGCTTTGGTAAAGGCCAATCGTATACAGGATAAAGTCGCCAGTGTTGGTTTTGATTGGGAAAAGCCACAACAGGTTTGGGAAAAAGTGGAGGAGGAGTTGCAGGAGCTTCAAAATGAAGTACAGTTAAACCATGCCGATAAAATTGAAAGTGAATTGGGAGACGTCCTGTTTTCACTTGTCAATTATGCCCGATTTTTAAACATCAATCCTGAAAATGCCCTAGAACGCACCAACAAAAAATTCATCAAAAGGTTCCAGTATTTGGAGGCTAAGGCAAAGACACTCAATAAATCATTGCGTGATATGACACTTGCTGAAATGGATGTGTTTTGGGAAGAGGCAAAAAATATTTAATTTTTTTTTAAAATGGTAGTCCAAAGTTGTGTTGGGATACGTATATAAACTTGAAACTATAACTTCTAGTTTCATCTTCATAAGTAGGTAATCTTGATTATATAGTTAAGCGGATGTAATTAAGGTTAAAATTTAGTTTAGTTAGGGGTAAAATCCTATCTGTTTTACAGGTAGGATTTTATTATTTAGTACATGTCTCTTAGCTTTTTGAGCTTTTCTTCCCAAACATTGAGGTTCTCTTTGTGGTTTTCGATATTGTTCAATACATCCTTGACCAAAGGATTGTCTTCATCTATATTGGAAAAAAATTGAAGATTGTTTTCCAACTGATTGAGTTCCCCTCTAACTTCATCAATTTTTTTCCTTATAAAATTATGCTCATTGTCCAATAATCTCGTGTCGTCAGGCTGGGATAAATTTTCAAGCTTGTTTTCAAATTTTATCATTTCAACTTCTGAACTGTCCATTTTAAGCTTATTGAACAGTTCGTCCATGGCCTTATTGAATTTTCCTTCGATATAACGTTTGTTATAGGGGACATTCCCCAGTGCTTTCCATTCACTTATTATTCCTTTTAAGGTTTCAACATCCTTATTTGGTTTTCCGGAAAGCTCCAAAGTTTTAATGGAATCCAAAAGTTTTGTTTTTTTATCAAAGGCTTCAAAGAGTTCCTTGTTTTCGGATTTGTGGTGTTCATGCACCTTATCGAAGTAATGGTTGCATGCCGTTTTAAATCGATGCCAGATTTTGTCACTATCCTTTCTGGGCACATGACCGATTTTTTTCCAGTCGTTTTGGATTTTCTTCATTAAAGGGGTAACGGTTTCAAAATCGTCACTGTCCTTATTGTCTTCGGCAATTTTAATGAGGTCCAATTTTTTCTGAAGGTTATCAAACTGATCTTTTTTAAGTCCTTTATAAAATGCATTTTTATTGCGGTTAAAGGACCTGACCGCTGTTTTAAATTTAGCCCAGGTGGTCTCATTAACCTTATTTGGGACTTTACCGGCATTGAAAAACTCATTTCTTAAAGCTTCAATAGCCTTTATTTTATTCTGCCATGCTTGATGTGCATTGCCACTATCGTTAGAAATGGCTTCAATTTTTTCAATGATGGCTTCTTTGCGCTCAAGATTTTTTTCGAATGCTTGATCCATATCTGCATAATAAGCCTGACGTTTATCATGAATAGTTTTTGTGGCGTTGCTAAAGCGTTCCCAAATGGCTTCACGATACTCCTTGTCCACAGGACCAAGATCCTCTTTCCACATTTTATGCAAGACCTGTAATTCCCTAAAGGTTCTGTTAACGTTATCGTCTTTGGCCAGCTCTTCGGCGCGCTCGATGATTTTTAGCTTTTGCTCGAGATTATATTTAAAGTCCATATCCCGTAAATCACGATTTAAGTGCAGAAAATCGTAAAATATTTCAACATGGTGGTGGTAGGTGTTCCAGGCGTTGTTGTATTTGTCACGTGGAATTGGACCAGCATTTCTCCAACGCTCCTGCAACTCCTTAAAATGCTTGTAGGTTGTGTTGATGTTTTCTTCAACATTGATAAGGCCTTTTATTTCTTCAATGATCTGAAGCCTTACATCTAGATTGATTTTCAATGTAGATTCCAGGTTTTTGTAATAGGCCTTAAGGTTGTTTTTATACTCTTTATAAAGTGAATTGAATTGTTTTTTTAAAGGAGAGGAATAATAGAAATCAATTTCATTTCCTCCATCATTTAAAAATTCCTCTTTTTTTTCTTCGAGGATTTCCGAGAATTTTGAGTCAAATTCCGATTTTATCTCACCCACATGGAACTTAATGGTTTGAACCTTTTGATGTTTCAACAATTTTTCAAATTCATTTACCAATTGCTCCATGGACATGGCATGGTAATCTTTGTCCTCTAAAGCATGCCTTCCAACATTGCTTTCATCTTCAGCATCTTCCGCATTGGATTCTTCAATTTCATCAACATGGTTATTAACTTTCTTAATATTGGAAACCGAAGATTCTTCAGTCTCGGTCTCGGCAGATGGTTGTTTTTTGCTTACTTTTTTTGGGGAAGGTTTAATGTCTTCCTCTAAAACCGCTTCCGATTTAGGTACGACCACTTTTTCGGGTGTATCATTATCGTTTATCTCCACAGATTCGGAACTCTTGGTATCACTGCTTTTGGCTTCAGGTCCGATCTCTTTTTCATGATTGTCTTTTACGTCCTGCTTATCGGTTTCAGAAATCTCTGTTTCGTTACTTTGAGCCATATTTGATGTTGCATTTCCATCTGCATCTTGCAGGTTATCTTTCTTCGACATTGTTGCAATGTTTTTTTTGATTATGTGTTAAAGATAACAACAAGAGTTTGAAATACAAAAAAGTAATCGCTAATTTGATAGGTTGCTAAACCAAGACCAAAATATCTTTATTATTCCAAGTTCCAAATGTCCCAAGCTCTTTTTGCCTGTAATTCCAACATTTTCAATCCATTACAGGTAGTAGCGCCTTTGGATCCACCACAAGATAAAAACTTTGTCTGTAAAGGATTGTAAATGAGATCGTAAAGCAGATGTTCTTTTGAAATACCACCATAAGGAATATTTGGACATTCATTGATATTGGGATGGGTCCCTACCGGAGTGCAGTTTATTATAATATGATGGGAGTTGATAATGCTTTCGGTCAAATCGGAATACGTAAATTCAGCCAAACTGTTGGGTGTTCTTGTCACATAATCAAAATCAATGTTTAATTCTTTTAAAGTATAGGCCACAGCTTTTGAAGCGCCTCCAGTACCGAGTATCAAGGCCCTTTTATGATGTGGTTTGAGCAATGGTTCAATTGATTTTTTAAAGCCGTAACTATCGGTGTTAAAACCTTTCAATTTCCCTGATTCTGAAATGGCAATGGTATTTACAGCACCTATGACTCTGGCTTTGGCATCTATATCATCAAGGTAAGGCATAATTTGCTCTTTATAAGGAATGGTAACATTGAGCCCAACCAAATCAGGATTGTTTTTTAGAACTGAAGGAAATTCAGAAATGGACTCGATGTCAAAATTTTCATAAGTAAAAGGTAACCCTTCATTTTCAAATTTTTGGGTAAAATGGGTTCTTGAAAATGAATACGAAATATTCTTCCCTAACAGACCAAGTTTAGGCATACGCTTTTCTGGTTTTTTGTCCATACCATTCCAACCACAATACAATTAAAATTCCAATCATAATGAAAATAATAGCTATATAGGTTTCGGTATTCAGTTCTGGAATAAAGCGTTGATAATTGGAAACAATCTTATGTCCGGCCGAATCCAATATTGGGCTTCCATCCAAATCGATTTTATAGATTGTTTTTTTCCATGGCCAAACAACGCCCAAAGAGCCTATAATAAACCCAATGATTGTTGAGGTTGTAATACTTTTATAATGTTTTAAAATATAGCTAAGCACATGTGAAAATGTAACGAGGCCAACCACCGATCCCAATGTAAACATGCCAAGGACCTTAAGCAAAGTCATGCGCTCAGGATTATTTATAAAATCAAAATTGGCGCTAAAAATGTCAATAAAAGTATCGGAAAGTGCATTGACCGCATCTACCAACAACAAAACATAATTGCCCAACAAAATCAAAATAAAGGAACCTGAAAACCCGGGGAGTGTCATACCGGACACACTGATGATGCCACATAAAAACACAAACAATAGGTTATCGTTTTCTTTCGCTGGATCAAAAAAACTGATACTGATTCCTATGATGATTCCAATAATTAAGAACAATACGGTTTTGTAATTCCAGTCCTTAAAATCTTTGTTGATGTAATAAATGGAGCCAATGATCATTCCAAAAAACATACTCCACACGTCTAATTCATAGTGTTCCAAAAAATAATCCAAAAGTTTTGAAACACTAAAGTAACTTACGATCATCCCAAAGAAAAGCAAAGACAAAAATCGCCCATTCACATAATTGAAAAAACTTTTAAACCGTCCATTAAACAACAGTTTAAAGGCTGTTTTGTTAATTTTTTGAAGCGAGTAAATGAATTCTTCATAAAACCCGGCCACAAAGGCAACAACACCTCCCGAAACACCTGGAACTTTATTGGCGGCCCCCATACCCAGTCCCTTGATGACCAGAAAAAGCTTGTCTGAAAACGTCCTTGTACTTTGCATCTATACTTTTTTTGAACCTAATTTTTCTAAAATAAATATAGTTAGAAAACCTATAACCATTAAGCTAATTGCAAAAACAAGTTGAGGATCTCCATTGTAAGTTGACGGTGAAATGCTCTTTTCCAATACTGGAACAAGTTTGCCGTTAGAGATTTCCCTCCAAGTCAATACGGCTTTCCAAGGCCAAATTTTATTTAACGACCCAAAAATAAACCCAGTAAGTATGGCCAATGTGATGTTATGGTAATGCTTGAACAACCATTTTAAGACGTGGCTAAAACTTAACAAACCAATAAAAGCGCCTAAAGTGAACAACCCCACTTTTTTTAAATCAAAATCATGCAATGCATCACTTAATGTTTTATAGGCACCTAGAATCACCAAAATAAAAGAACCTGAAATTCCCGGTAAAATCATGGCACAAATCGCCAATGCTCCAGCAAAGAATAAAAATAATGGTTGTTCACTACTTGCCATTGAAGGTAGGCTCGTAATATAATATGCAGCCAAAGCCCCTAAAACCAGACCAATAATGGTAGGTACGTTCCATGCCTTGATTTGCTTTCCCACAAAAAAAATGCTGGCGACAATCAAACCAAAAAAGAAGGACCAAATAAGAATGGGATGATGTTCAATGAGGTATTTTGCAATACGCATAAAGGTGAGGTAACTCACTAAAATGCCCAATAAAAGTGATAAGATAAAGTTGCCATTGAGCAGTTTCCAAAATGCAATTATTCCTTCTTTTTTAAGGGTTCTGAACAATGAAAGATTAATACCACTAATGGTAGTGATCAGTTCCTCATAAATCCCTGAAATGAAGGCAATGGTCCCCCCAGAAACTCCTGGAACCGCATCGGCAGCGCCCATGGCAATCCCCTTGAGTGAAATGACAACATAGTCTGAAAAGCGTCTTTGCATTTTTTATTTTAAAGATAAGAAACGTAAAGGTATGGAAATTTAGTTGGAAGATTTTTTTGTATCTGAAATAAACTTTTTAATGGAAGATTTATTCAAAATTTTCGGAAATAGCTCGTCTATTATAAATTGATATTCATCGTTTAAGAGCAGACCGTTTTTTAAATGATACTGGCCCTTTTCTTTTTCAAGCAGTGTAAAATGCAATCCTGCCAGCCTAAATTCAATTTCTGCTGTTTCAGGATAAAACTCTGCTGCTTGGATCAGATTTAAAATGGCAGCATCATATTCTCCCAAATGGATCAAAATATCAGATCTTGACAGCCAAGTGGAAAGTTCATAATTCCCGAGATCGAGGGTTTTTTTGTACCCGCGCTCAGCTTCTTCCAAAAAATTCAAACGATGATTGATCTGGGCATATAATTTCCAGTAAACCACATTGTCACAATCAATATTAATGGCTTTGTTGATGTAATAGAGCGCTTTTTGGTAATTGCGTTTTTTGTTATAAAATTTGGTAATGGCAATCCAGCCTTTATCCAAAAGCGGATCTTCATGCACGGTTTTGTAAAAGTATTGTACTGCCAAATCATCTTTTCCCATTTTTTCATAGCAATGACCAATGCGCAATAATGCAAATGAAGTAGGTTCATCCAAGGCCAAGGTGATTTTATAGTTTTCAATGGCTTCATCATATTGCCTTTGTTTTTCAAGAACTTTGCCTTTTTCCAGATAAGCACCAACAAAATTGTCATCAGAAATTATGGCGAAATCAAAAGCAGCCAATGCTTTTTTGTAATCTTTTGTCGTAAAATATTGTTTCCCCAATTGATGCCAAGCGACTTCAGAATATGGATTGCGGTCCAAATATTGGTTTATAAAAGTAATGGCCTCTTGGTTTTGATCTAAAAAGTCGAAGCAATAAATAATGTTATAAAGAGCCGAATAATCATCATTGTCCAATTCCAGACACTTTATAAAGTAGTCCCGTGCGTTTTCAAATTGGTCCAAAAACAAATATTCCATTCCAATTAGAGCATATAAATCGGCTTCATCTTCTTCATCATCGGTTAAATCCAAGGCAATTAAAAGGGTATGTATCGCCTTTTGATGTTCATCCCGCTTTGAAAGCACGCCAGCTTTTTGGATATAGATTTCCTCATTAGTTGGTTCAATTTCATAAAGTTCGTCCAAAAGTTTGTCAGCTTCCTCCAATTTGTCCTCCAAAATATAGATTTCCGTTTTAAATAGTTTAAGGTTTACAGAAGTTGGGTGTTGTTCCAAACCCATTTTGATCGCTTTCTTGGCCAAAGCAATTTTTCCGTTTTCTAAATAATGGTGGATGATGTTTTCAAATTCGTTTGAATCGAAGAATAAAACATGGTTCGTTTTAAGCATGGATTCAAATTTGGTAAGCGAAAGATTGTCGTTGTCGTCTTGTTGACTAAACTCCATAAGCAGTTGTAATAGTTCGTTGATTTAAAATTAGTGTTCTCATTAAAAAAATGAACTTTTTGAAGTTAATGTTTTCAACAAAGTAATTAACAGTTAGAGCATGATTTGAATTGATATAGGTCTAATTTTTGAAAACCAATGTGTTAGATGGATGTTTCAACTTAAAAAATCACTTTAAAATGGTATCCAAAACTTGAGTTATCACCTGACAACCCTTGATGATATCTTCATTGGAAATGGTCAATGGAGGCGTAATTCGGATGGCTTTGGGTTCAAAAAGTAGCCAAAATAAGATGAGTCCCTCATCCTGACATTTTAAAATGACTTGATTTGTAATGTCTGCTGAAGGCGTTAAGGCGGCCAGCATTAATCCTTTTCCTCTAATATTTTTGATAAGTGGATGGACCAAATGTTTTCGGATCAACTGCTCCTTTTCAAGGGTTTTTTCCATTAAATCACTTTCAATGATTTCCTTGACTGTTGCCAATGCGGCCGCAGCAATGACCGGATGTCCTCCAAACGTTGTAATGTGTCCAAGTTTTGGACTGTCCTTTAACGTATCCATCATGGCTTTTGAAGCGGTGAACGCACCAATGGGCATGCCGCCGCCAAGACCTTTTCCGGTAACCAAAATATCGGGGATACAGTTATAATGCTCGAAGGCAAAAAGTTTCCCTGTACGTCCAAAACCTGACTGAATTTCATCCAGAATCAATAAGGCGCCAACATCATCACAGCGTTTTCTAACTTTTGTTAAATAGCCAGCTTTGGGCTCAACAAACCCAGCACTTCCTTGAATGGTCTCCAAAACCACTGCGGCAGTTTTAGATGTAATTTTCGAAAGATTTTGTTCATTGTTGAATTCAATAAACCTGACATCGGGAATCAATGGACGGAACGGTTTTTTGCGTTCTTCAAATCCCATAATGCTCAAGGACCCCATAGTGTTTCCATGATAGGCGTGATGTGCCGAAATAATTTCACTTCGTCCGGTAAACCGCCTTGCCAATTTTATGGCGCCTTCAATAGCTTCGGTACCGGAATTGGTCAAATAGGTGGTTTCCAAAGGTTTTGGCAAATGTTTTGCCAACAATTTTGACAGCTCAACGGCAGGTTTCTGTACATATTCGCCATATACCATGACATGCAAATATGTGTCGAGTTGTGTTTTTATGGCTTCAATAACTTTTGGATGTCTATGGCCCAAACTACAGGCAGAAACCCCGGCAACAAAATCCAAATAGGCTTTATGGTTTTTGTCATAGATATATGAACCTTCGGCATAGATAACTTCCATGGCCAAAGGATGTGTTGTGGTTTGTGCTTGATATCTATAAAAATCGTCAATCATTAATTATCCTTTTTAGGAGGTTTGACCAATTTTTTGGAAGGTAATGGTTGCTTTGTACTGTCTTTTTTAACACGATTTTGTTGCACTGGCTTTGACTTTGGAAGCTGTCTTGCTGCCTTATTTTCCTTATCTGAGGTTTTATCCTTGGCATCATCAATGCGTTGCAGTAAGTCATCATCAAAAAATTCTTCCTGTGGTACATAATCATCCAATCCTTTTATTATAGGAAGGATTAACGGAGGGTCGTCTTTAAAGAGATCTTCTACACTTTTAGGACGTTCTTCGTCACGCCAATCAAAACCCCTAAATTTACTTTCATTTTCTTTAAATTTAGACTGTGGGGATAAAGTACCATCAATTTGTTGAAACAGTGTGATTTCTTCTATAACATTATCGGCCACTTTAATATTGATTCGTCCTGATTTTGATTTGTCAATACCAACCAATTCATTGTCATCATTGCGGGTGTAATATATTTTTTCGGCATTTTTAATAATGTCCACATTATACAGCTTGTTGTCTTCAAAAAGACCTATGAGCAATTGTCCCTTAATCTGGTTAAAGCCATTAGAATTCCCTATGGTGTCCTTACTGATCAGAAAGGCATTATTGAACACTTTTAGGGAATCAAGTTGCTCTTTTTCAACATTGGAAATTAAATGAATGGTGTCACCCGTCATTTGATTGCCCAAATTCCATAAAATTGGATTTCTCTTGGTAGCAAAAACATCGGCTGAAGAATACCGGGATAAATTGATCAATTGCGTTAGGCCTGTTTTATGGTCGGCATGAATGGAATCTGCTTTTCCACTTAAATCACTTTTGTAAATTTTGGCATTGTAATAGGCTCTTGTGATGCGATGCTCGGGTGGCCCGGTAACCTTTAATGTGTCACTATGGATGTAAAGGGAATCGTTTTCCTGAACGGTTATTGCCAAGGCACGTTTCGTAATAAATACGGAATCCCTTTCTCTAAAAACTTCAGCATAATGTCCTTTAGCAACACTGTGGTTTAAGGTATCGGTAACCTTGATGTTGTTGGTTGCCGAGGCAAAACTTTTGTTCCGATCAAAATATAAACTATCACCCTCAACAATTCGATTATCATAATCTATTCGTGATTTTTTGATAAAGTATCCCGTATCGTTATTGGTGTCGTAAAAACCGCGTTCGCAGTAAATCTTGCTCTTTTCTCCCACTATGGTTGAAGGCCCAAACATATAGGCATGTCCAGTTTCGGTATAAAAATCAAGACGTTCGGTATTTAAGGTATATTCAGGATTTACCAAAACCACATCATTTACAAACTGATACTTTTTGGTGTTCATGTAATACCTCCCAATCTGACTGGTAATGGTGCCCGAAGTATCCCTCACTACTTTTCCCTTGGATTGATAATAAGCTTGCTGTTTGGTTCTGTCGAAATATAAAGTATCGGTTGTAAGGGTAGATTTTGGTTCCACCAAAACCACATCGCCACTTGCAAATGCCAATTGGGTCTTACCACTATACTCCACGTATTTGGCTTTCATATCTATGGTGTCGCCCTGCTTCATGACCACATTGCTAAAGGCTTCAATAAAGTCTTCGTTTTGGTAATAGATCGCACGGTCGCACCACATTTCCACGCCTTCATGGATCACATGGATTTGCTGGGTATTGTCTCGGTTAAAGGTGGTGACATCTTTACCCAAAAGACTATCCTTAATGGTAAACCCAGAGTATTCTATTATGATTTTCTTTTTTTGCTGTGCGCTAATGCCAGTGGTTGAAAACCAACATAAGAATAGGATTAAAATGAATTTGATGATGTTCAAGTTATTGTAATTTGACCTCAAAAATAACCATTATCTCAAGGCTATGGTATGGCTTAACTATTTTTTTAACAGAAAAGACCTGCAAAAATTGTATTTAACAGGCCTAATCAAAATTCTGTATTGAATAGATTATCGAATAATGGTCTGCATTCTGTCAGGTCCAACCGAAACTATGGTGATTGGAATTTCCAATTGTTTTTCTAAAAATGAAATATAATCATTTAAGGCTTTTGGCATTTTTGAAGCATCCGTTATTCCCGTTAGGTCTTCATTCCAACCTTTGACTTCGGTATAGATTGGGCTTACATTTTCAGCTTCAATATTATAGGGCAAATGTTCAATAACTTGACCTTTGTAGTTATAGGCAGTGCACACTTTTATGGTCTTAAAACCGGAAAGCACATCGCCTTTCATCATGATAAGCTGGGTAACACCGTTAATTTGGCAAGCATAGCGCAAGGCCACAAGGTCCAGCCACCCACAACGTCTTGGTCGACCCGTGGTAGCGCCAAATTCATTGCCTATGCGACCCATAGTTTCACCAATTTCATCAAATAGTTCAGTAGGGAAAGGTCCAGAACCAACACGAGTGGTGTAGGCTTTAAAGATTCCAAACACTTCGCCAATTTTATTGGGAGCAATACCCAAGCCTGTGCAGGCTCCAGCAGCTGTGGTAGTGGATGAAGTTACGTACGGATAGGTTCCAAAATCGATATCCAATAAGGAACCTTGAGCGCCTTCGGCCAAAATGGATTGTCCTGATTTTTCTGCTTGGTGCAAATACTCTTCTGAATCAATAAATCGCAAGGTTTTAAGGGTTTCGATAGCTAAAAAGAATTCGGTTTCCAATTCCTTTAGGTCGTATTGTACATCCACATTATAAAAGGCAATCATGGTCTCATGCTTATCGGCCAAAGTTCTATATTTATCTTTCCAATCGGCCAATTCAATATCTCCAACCCTAATCCCATTTCGTCCCGTTTTGTCCATATAGGTAGGTCCAATGCCTTTTAAAGTGGAACCGATTTTAGCCTTTCCTTTTGAAGCTTCACTGGCTGCATCCAATAAACGATGTGTAGGTAAAATGATGTGGGCCTTACGGGAAATTAAAAGCGATTTTGTATAATCTATGCCTTGTTCTTTAAGGTTGTCCAACTCTCTTTTAAAAATTACGGGATCGATAACCACACCATTTCCAACAACATTAGCAGTATTTTCATGAAAAATTCCTGAGGGAATGGTGTGCAGTACATGTTTTTTGCCATTGAAGACCAAGGTATGTCCTGCATTTGGGCCACCCTGAAAGCGTGCAATGATGTTGTATTTGGAGGTCAACACATCAACAATCTTTCCTTTGCCTTCGTCGCCCCATTGTAATCCAAGTAGTAAATCTACTGCCATGTTAAAAAGTTAGTTTGGTTGTTTTTTTTTAGTTCCGTAAAAGTAAAGTGAGTGTTTGGAGATTGAAATATCAAAAACCTCTTCAATGGTTTTTTGGATGGCCTGAATTCTGGGATCACAGAATTCAATAACTTCTCCGGTATCGGTTAAGATCACATGATCGTGCTGTTTATCAAAATATGATTTCTCGTAATAGGATTGATTTTGGCCAAATTGATGTTTACGGACCAAGCCACATTCCAGAAGAATTTCAATCGTATTATAAAGTGTGGCACGGCTTACACGATAGTTTTTGTTTTTCATTTTAATATAAAGGGATTCAATATCAAAATGATCTGAACTATCATAAATTTCTTGAAGAATGGCGTAGCGTTCGGGTGTCTTTCTATGCCCTTTTTCTTCTAGAAAAGTGGTGAAGACGTTCTTTACAATTTCTTGGTTCTTATGCCCTGATTTAACACTCATAATTTAATCCCGTCCCGATAGCTATCGGGATTCGGGAGCAAAGTTACACAAATTTTAAACTCTGGTAACCTTCTCGATACCATTAATTTTTTTAAGATTGTCCATAAGTTTTTTCAACAGGGTATTGTTTTTAACAACGACGTTTATTTTTCCCGTAAACACGCCACTATCCGATTCAAAGCTAATGCTTTTCATGTTTACGTGCATATTTGAAGAAATCAGTTGGGTGATGTTATTGACAATGCCCAGATTATCAATTCCCGAAAGCGTTATCTGTGCCGCAAATTCTTGCTGTGAAGAGTCAATCCATTTGGCCTGTAAAATTCTATAGGCATAATTGGATTGTAGGCTTAAAGCATTTGGACAATTTTTTTTGTGCACTTTTATGCCTTCATTTATGGTAAGAAAACCAAATACAGGATCCCCAGGAATGGGATTGCAGCAACTGGACAATTTATATTCCAGTTTTTCTTCCTCTTTTCCAAAAACGAGCATATCGTATTTGGAGGTAATCTCGTCTTTCTCTAAATCTTCTTTGGTAAGGTTTTGTTTACGACTTATTTTATTCTTGATATAGCTCATAAAGACATTGCTTCTGGAAGCCGCAAAGTCCTTTAACATGGTATTGTCAATGGTCCCAATGCCCACACGATAAAACAGATCCAAACTGGTACTGAGTTTAAAAAACAAAACCATGTCGTTAATGGCCTTTTCATCCAAATTGATCTTGAGCTGTTTCAGTTTGCGCCTTAAAATTTCCTTGCCTTCTTCGGCAAGTCCTTTTTTCTCATCTTTCAGTGAAGATTTTATCCTGCTTCTTGCTCTTGCCGTAGTGGCATAATCCAGCCAGTTGGCATTGGGTTTTGCACTTTCTGAAGTCAAGATTTCCACTTGGTCACCACTCTGTAATTCATGGCTTAAAGGCACCAATTTCCCATTCACTTTGGCACCTCTGGTTTTCATCCCAATTTCGGTATGGATGCTAAACGCAAAATCGATTGGAGTTGCACCTTTTGGCAATGATTTTAAATCGCCTTTAGGAGAAAACACGTAAATCTCTTTGGAGTAAAGGTTGAGTTTAAATTGCTCCACAAAATCCACAGCATTGGTCTCATTGCTTTCCAAGGCTTCCTGAAGTTTATCGATCCAAGTATCCAGTGCATCTTCGGCATGTCCCAATTTGTATTTGTAATGTGCCGCATAGCCTTTTTCGGCAATTTCGTTCATGCGTTCACTGCGTATCTGTACTTCTACCCAACGTCCTTTTGGGCCCATAACAGTAATGTGAAGGGCTTCATAACCCGTGGATTTTGGAGACGAAATCCAATCGCGCAAACGTGTTGGGTTAGGGTTGAAGTGGTCGGTGACTATAGAA
This sequence comes from Flavobacteriaceae bacterium, assembly GCA_036396455.1. Lineage (GTDB taxonomy): Bacteria > Bacteroidota > Bacteroidia > Flavobacteriales > Flavobacteriaceae > Geojedonia. The sequence continues at coordinate 2,200 of DASWKU010000335.1, read as the reverse complement.
TATATTTTCCAAGCGAAGAATTTTTCGTTGGCAAGATCCGATTTATAGATGATACGAACGGCAAACTTGTCATAAACCTCATCAAATTTTACGCCTTGTTTTTGCATTTTTCTGCGGATGGAATAAATGGATTTTGGTCGACCCTTGATCACATATTCCAAACCTTCGGCATCCAAAGTGTCCACAATTACTTTGGAAAAGGCCTTGATGTAGGCATCCTGTTCTTGCTTGCTTTCTTTTATTTTATTGAAGATGTCGGTATAAACTTCAGGCTCTGTATATTTAAGGCCCAAATCCTCAAGTTCGGTCTTAATGTTGTAAAGCCCAATGCGGTGTGCCAATGGGGCATAAATATATAGGGTTTCTGAAGCGATTTTTTCCTGTTTATCGTGCCTCATCGCATCCATGGTCTGCATGTTATGGAGGCGGTCGGCAATTTTAATGATGATCACACGTACATCGTCGTTAAGGGTGAGCAGCATTTTTCTGAAATTCTCTGCCTGCGTAGAGACATCCATTTCTTTTTTAAGGGACGAAATCTTGGTAAGCCCATCCACAATGCGCGCTACGGTTTGCCCAAACAAGCGCTCTATATCGCTGAGGGTGTAATGGAGATTATCTTCAACTACGTCATGAAGCAAGGCTGCAGCAATAGAGGTGGCGTCCAAGCCAATTTCGGAAGCGACAATGGTCGCTACCGCCAAAGGATGGAAAATATAGGCCTCACCAGATCTTCTGCGCTGGTCCTTGTGTGCATCCAAAGCCACTTCAAACGCATGGCGGATCATTTTTTTATCGGCAGTGGTAAGCGTTTGATAACTTACTTTAAGGAGCTTTTTGTAGGCCTTGGCAATCTCAGCATTTTCTTTTTCTATATCAACATCTGTCATGAAACTAATGTAAGGCAAACAAAATTAATGCGCAATATTTGCTTTGGAAAAATGGGTGGAAAATTTAATGGATGAATTTTTAAGGGGTTTTTAAAAGCCGTTGATAAATGATTAATTTTAAAAATTGTTGGCTTCTTTTTCAGAAGCTTTATAAACGCCAACTTTGGAAATCGCCACCGTATTGTTTGCATCCGTGATTTTCAAGCGCATTTTGGAAGTATGAACCGGGGTTATCCTTATGATCCTTTTATAACCAATGGTAGTTCCTTCAAAAACCAAATGCCAATCGTTTTCATTAAGCACCTCAATTTGAAATTTACCAATGCGTTGCCCCAGTTGAACGGGTTCCTGAATAAGGATTCTATCGAAATAGGTGTCTTTGCCAAAATCTATGGTCAGTTCAGAAGGCAAAAATGCATCATCTGTTGCCCAAAAGGTTTCATCAGATGCATCCAAGACCATTTCAGGAGAAAATTTTTGATCATCAAACCGAATACTATTTGCCGTAGCTTTTGCATCTTTGGCGAGATCATTGGCAAATGTACTGTCAATAATCTGCTTAAAATCCTTTAGAGCTATAACATCGTTTTCATGGATAATTCCACGCTTATCAGGTGGAAGGTTCAGCAACAAAACGGCATTTCTACCCACCGATTTATAATACAGGTCGACCAATTCCTGTGGAGACTTTACCAAACTGTCTTCTGAGACATGATAAAACCAACCCGGTCTAATGGATACATCACACTGACCGATCATCCATTGTTTTCCGTTGGGATCACCGGTGTTTAAATAGTTGGTATCCGAATGGCCGATCACAAGACTGTCTTTGGTAATGGTGGACCAAAACGTTTTGCCGGCAAAGCCTTTTTCGTTGCCAATCCAGTGAATATCGGGGCCTGCATCGGAGAAAATAAGAATATTGGGCTGCAGTTCCTTGACCAGTTTAAAGGTGTTTTCCCAATCATAATAGGTTTTGCCGTCAATGGTCCGCGTTTCATTGGCACCTCCGTAATAGCCGTCTCCACCGTTGGCACCATCGAACCATATTTCATTGATTTCTCCATACTGGGTCAACAATTCCCTGAGTTGATTTCTGTAATAGGTGATGTATTCCGGTTTTCCATAGTCCTTATGATTTCGGTCCCAAGGGGATAGATATAGGCCCACTTTTAATCCATGTTTACGGCATGCTGTAACAAATTCCAGAACAATATCGCCTTTCCCATTTTTATAGGGGCTGTTTTTAACACTGTGTTCGGTATAGGCACTTGGCCACAAACAAAACCCATCGTGGTGTTTTGCCGTAA
>DASWKU010000334.1:0-2359 GCA_036396455.1 Flavobacteriaceae bacterium | reverse complement strand
TACTGTTCCTTTTCCGGACAACACTTATGGTATTGAAAGTGCTGCGCGAAAATTTTTCAACAAACCGACATCAGATTTAACACTGTCGGAAATTGCTACGCTTATCGGAACCTTAAAAGCCAATAACAGTTACAATCCAAGACTCCATCTGGAGCGCAGCCAATGGCGAAGAGATGTTGTATTGAACCAAATGGTGAAATATGGATACATCCCACAAGATACTGCAAACGTTTACATAAGCCAAAAAATAGTTTTGGATTATCAATCCTTTAACCACGATTTGGGACTGGCACCTTATTTTAGGGAACAGGTCAAAAAGGAATTGACAGCACTATTAAAAGACCATAAAAAACCAGATGGGGAGTCTTACGATTTATATAAAGATGGCTTAATCGTCCACACGACTTTAGATAATAAGATGCAAAAGCTTGCAGAAGAGTCCATGAAAGAACACCTTACGGTTTTACAAGACACTTACGAAAAATCCTTTGGAAACAGTGCGCCTTGGAAAACCAATAACGCCATCATTGATAAAGCCATCAAGGGTCTTTCCATATATAAGTCCTATAAAAAAGCAGGCCTATCAGACCTTCAGATTGAGGATTCATTATCTGTAAAACGGGACATGACCTTATTTGAATGGGATGGAGATGTTACAGAACAAGCCTCCGTAATGGATAGCATACAACATTACTTGAAATTTTTAAATACTGGAATGATTGCCATAGAACCTTCAACTGGTGAAATAAGAACTTATATTGGTGGTATTGATTATCGGTATTTTAAATATGACCATGTGTCCCAAAGTGAAAGACAAGTAGGCTCAGCCTTTAAACCTTTTGTATATACAGCCGCTATTGAAGACGGCATGAAACCTTGCACTTATTTTTCCTCTACTGAAGTAACCTATACTAATTTTGATGATTGGAAACCTTCAAATTCTGGAGAAGAGGAAAAAGATCTTAACTATAATCTTGAAACAGCCTTAAGTAAGTCCATTAATACCATTGCGGTAAAAGTTTTAAATGAAGTCGGCATTGCTAAAGTGTTGGAGCAGACAAAAAAAGTTGGAATTGACAAACAACTGCCCCGTCAACCTTCGTTGGCATTGGGAGTTGCTGAAATTAACCTAAAAGAACTGGCCGGGGCTTATGCCAGTTATGTTAACAATAGTAAAGGTGTAAAACCATATTGTATTACGAAAATTGAAGATAAAGATGGAAAACTTATTGCCTCTGTTGAGCCACAAGTTATCAAAACTCCTGCGTATAGTGATTATACAAGGCAAGTGCTATTGGAAATGTTGAAATCTACGGTCAACAAAGGTACGGCCAGTAGGTTAAGGACAATGTACCATCTTGGGAATGAAATCGCTGGTAAAACGGGCACAACCCAAGATAATAATGATGGCTGGTTTGTAGGTCTAACGCCTAAAATGGTCGTTGTAACCTGGGTTGGAAATGACAATAATAACATTGGTTTTAAGACTACTGCATTGGGGCAAGGCGCAAACACGGCATTGCCAATTTTTGCAAAATTTTACCAAAAACTAAATAAAGACCCAGATTTCAATGCCATAACAAAAAGTCGTTTTGAAAAAGCAACGGAAGACGTATTGGAAGACCTAGACTGTCAACCTGAAAAGGAGGATAGTTTTTTTCAAAGGCTTTTTGGCAAAAAAAAGAAAGAGAAAAAGTTTAAAGGCATTAATTGAAGCATAAAGAATGTTTTAAAATGAATAGGTCACACCAAATAGCCAATACGTTTGTAAATCATTGCTTATGTTATCGAAAGTAGGTTCTGGGTCGGACCCTGAACCATCCCACTGATTAAAAGCACAGTTTAAAGCTTCCTGTTTATTGTCCCTTAATCCAAACTCGAATCCCAGGCCAATTGCCTTCCATAATTTATAACTAAATGAGTTGGTCCAGGTCCAGTTGGACAAATTTGAGCTTTTATAACTTTGAAAGGTTGAAAACACCGATTTGATCTCGAAATCACTTATAGTTTTACTGTAAGTAGCCAAAATTTTTGTTCCAAAAGATGACTCAAAAATGGAATCTTCATTACTGAACACAAAGTTATAGTTAATTGGATTTACTGTAACAACTAAATTAGAAATGGGCTTCCAAGTCGCTCCAATACCCAAATCAAGATATCCAGGATCATTAAAATTATTCAATAGGGTTGTGCGGTATTCGGCCAAAGTAGATATAGCGAATTTTTCATTTAAATTATATCCAAACAATGAAAGTACATTGAACACATCAGTGGCTTCCCTAAAGCTATCGTCATCATCGGGGTCATCCTTATCATCAAATTTGACCCAACCCAAATTGACCTGTGCCTGATTGTACCA
>DASWKU010000333.1:0-6125 GCA_036396455.1 Flavobacteriaceae bacterium | reverse complement strand
TTCTGTGGATGTCGATTTAACTTATGTATCCATTGAAGATAGGGATGCTTCGCTAAAAAATATTGTTGAAGCCTTAAACCGAATAAAATCAAGTATCGAAGCTGCCATTCCCGAAACACATATTTCCCTTCAGGAGAAAATACTCAAACTCCTTATTTCAACTCCGAAAGCACAAATAAAACTGGAAGTAAATCAAGCCAACAGGGGTGTGATCGATGGCACTAAGGAAATGATGCTTTGTGAAAAAGCCCAAGATGAGTTTGCAGCATTCTGTGCTATTGATATAGTCCCATTAAGCCAACTTTATGGGGGCAAAATATGTGCTGCTTTGGACAGGCAACACCCCAGGGATTTGTTCGATATCAAATATCTAATGCAGAATGAAGGTTTTACGGACGAAATAAAAAAAGGCTTTTTACTTTGTCTATTGGGCAGCAACCGTCCTTTGCATGAAATGCTCAGTCCTAACCTCACAGACCAAAGGCATGCTATGGAAAATCATTTTGATGGAATGAGCTATGTCTCGTTTTCCTATGAAGATTTTGAAAAAAACAGGAATCAACTTATCGCGGCCGTCAAAGAGTGTCTAACAAAAGAAGACAAAGATTTTTTATTGGGCTTCAAGAGTCTTACCCCTGATTGGAGCATCTATGACTTTGAAAGATTCCCTGCTATTCAATGGAAACTACAAAATCTTTTTAAACTCAAAAACAATAACCAGTCAAAATACGATGATTTGGTTAGTGCTTTGAAAAATGTACTATACTAACGGAAGCTTTCCTTTCCCAAATTCATTCTATTTTGGGACAGAGTGAATATGAAATTAAGGTAAATACTATTGTAATTAATTCCTATAATATTCCTAAACCTCAAAAACATCAATTGCAATCAAACCATATTTTAACCTCAAAAATGGCAAAATGTTGTACCTATGTTGTACCTAGTCCATGAAAAAAGCCCTCACATTTCTGTGAAGGCTTGATTTTCCTAGTAGCAGGGACTGGATTCATTTCATTGCAAACAATGAAATGGGCCATAAAGGGAAGCTTGTACAAAAAAGCCTTAATTGCCCCGCAATTATTGATTTTCTTTTTTCTGCAAGACGATTCGAGCATCACTTGCGACAAAAAGAAAAGCCTCCAGAATTCTCTGGAGGCTTCTTTGTAGCGGGGACTGGACTCGAACCAGTGACCTTCGGGTTATGAGCCCGACGAGCTACCTACTGCTCTACCCCGCGATATGGACGGCAAATATACGTCAATACTGATATTAGTTCCAAATTTATTTAAAAATATAAAATTGCCCCTATTGGAAACCATTCGTTTTTATAAGGATAAATTGCCGATATAATTAAACCATTGGTCTTCTTTAATTTCAATGGATATTTCAATGGGAAGCAAATTTTCTATATTAGGAACATGACCTGTTGAGATATTTAATATTGCCACATCAATCAGGTTTTTGTAGATTTATGACCTAACTAAACTAAAAATTTGTGTACCAAAAATCTGTAATTCAACACATCTTAAAAAAAGCATCGCAACTTCAGCCAAAGCTAACCGTTGCCAATTCTGAATTTTTAGTGCGTTTTATGGCCAATTCCTCTGATATTCATGAACTCTATGAACAGCTTTATGGGAATCATCCAGCAAAGGAGTTCGAATTCGACAATTTAATTTCAACCGTATTTAAAGCTCAAAATGAACGTAAAACCGTACTTAAAAAAAGAGATGCAGAAAAAGAGGCCAAAGGCAAATGGTTTTTGAGCCATGACCTTGTAGGGATGAGTTTATATGTGGACCGTTTTGCTGGGACATTACCAAAAATGCATGAAAAGATTCCATATTTAAAAGAATTGGGAGTCAATTTTTTGCACTTCCTTCCTTTATTTGAAAGTCCAGAAGATGAAAGTGATGGAGGCTATGCTGTGTCAGATTTCCGTAAAATAAATCTAAAACTTGGCACGATAAAAGATTTTATTGCACTACAAAGTGACTTGCAAAAACAAGGTTTTTATGTTATGGTGGACATTGTTTTAAATCATACTTCGCATCATCATGAATGGGCCCAAAAGGCAAGACAAGGTGATCCAACCTACAAGGATTTATATTATTTTTATCCAGACCGAGCTGTCCCTGATTTAATGGAATTGAGCATGCCAGAAGTTTTCCCTGAAAGTTCCCCGGGTAATTTTACGTTTGTGCCCGAGCTTAACCAATGGGTAATGACCGTTTTTAACAACTATCAGTGGGATCTCAATTTTAAAAACCCAGCGGTATTTGTTACCATGCTCGACACCATTTATTTCTACGCCAATTTGGGAATTGATGTTTTGAGAATTGACGCTCCGGCATTTATTTGGAAACAAATGGGAACCTCCTGCCAAAATTTACCTGAAGCCCATACATTGCTAAAATTAATAAAGCTATGTGTTGAGGTTGCAACACCGGGAATGGCCCTTTTAGGAGAGGCCATTGTTGCTCCTGCCCAAATCATGGAATATTTTGGAACCGGTAGATTTACTGCCCATGAATGTGACTTTGCTTACAACGCCACACAAATGGCAGTGCAATGGGATGCTTTGGCGACTTCTGATACAAGGATTATGTTAAACGTCCAGCATGAACTACAAAAGAAACCATTGGGTGTTTCTTGGTTAAATTATACCCGTTGTCACGACGACATTGGTTTGGGTTATGATGATTATATTATTGAACAGTCAGGGTTCAATCCCTATCTGCATCGGGAATATTTAAAAAACTACTACGGCAGCATTTTACCGGATTCACCAAGTGCCGGTGCATTGTTCGGTGTGAACCCAAAAACCAATGATGCCCGTATTTCCGGCACTTTGGCATCCCTTTGCGGTTTGGAGAAGGCTAAATTAAAAGAGGATCAAAAAGCTATAGAAACATCCATTAACAAAATCATTTTAATGCAAGCCCAAAGTATGTTTGGGGGGGGGGTGCCCATGCTCTATTATGGCGATGAAGTAGGTTATGAAAACGACTATTCCTATCTTGAAGATTCTGGCAAAAGTTATGATAACCGATGGATGCACAGACCCATTATCAATTGGACAAAAAACAGACGTGCCTCTGTTAAAGGAACTTTGGAACATAAAGTGTTTTCGCAAACCAAGAAATTGATCCAAGTTAGAAAATCACTGAATCCCATTGCAGACTTAAAAAATATAACTTGGTTGCCTTCACAAAATAAAGCCATTGTTGGTTTTGTACGATTTTTAAATAATGAAACCGTGTATTGTTTTTTTAATTTTAGCTCCAAAGAGGAACACCTTTCATATTATGTGTTCAGTAGCTTTGAGAGCAGACCAAAAAGGGTGTTTGATCACTGGTCCAAAAAGAAGTACAAAGTTGGCACCGATTCAGAAATGTTGATTTTCAAACCCTATCAGTTTTATGTTTTCACTCCTTGTTGACATCTTAAAATAACATAACAAAAAACTCCCAACATTTAGATGCTGGGAGTTTTTTCAACTAACTAATTCAAAACTTTAAAACTATAAAAACTAATCTTCGGTGTCTAATGTTGCAACAGTTCCTTTTGAGTTTGTATTATTAAAATCGAACTGTTGTAGACTGGGCGGTAATTTAGATTTTGAAGAGGTAAAATTACTTTTAAAAGCATTATTACCTAATATCAATACTTTGAGGTTGGTCAAGTTGGCCATTTCCGTTGGCAAATCACCATAGAAGGCATTATTTGATAAAACAAGCTCTTCCAGATTTGCCAAATCCCCAATAGAGGTTGGAATAGTCCCAAAAAAATTATTGTCAAATAAACTTAAAACCTTTAATTCTTTTAAACTTGAAATGTCAGTTGGAATTTTTCCAATGAATCTGTTACTGCTAACCAATAAATTTTTCAAATTGGTCAGTTTACAGATAGAAGCTGGCAATTCGCCACTGAAATCGTTATTGTACAATTCCAAAGTTTCGAGACTTTGCATTTTGTCAATTGACTTTGGAATTGAGCCTTCCAATTGATTCATAAAAAGTTGCAAGGTTACCAATGAACCCAAATTTGTTATGGATTCCGGTAATGGCCCTTCCAATTTGTTGAAAGCCATATTACACTCTTTCAAGGATTTTAGGTTTCCTATTGAATTTGGAATGTTTCCTGTAATGGAATTTCTAAATAAATTTAGTTTTCTTAAGTGAATCAAATCACCAATGGCCTCAGGTAAGGACCCTTGTAGGTTGTTAAATTCCAAATTTAACTCTACAACTTTATCATTTTCAATAACCACACCGTACCAAGTGGTCATAGGGGCACTCAAATCCCAAGTATTGGTCCAGGATTCCCCTTGAGTGGATTTATTTAAAGTCAATAACGCTTGTTCTTCTTTGGAAGAAACATTTGCAAATGCAAACGCGGTTACCAAACAACATAATAACGTAATTTTTAAGGTCTTCATAATAGTAGATTTTTTGAGGGTGCACATTTATGCTAACGAATATATGTAAACATCGGTGAACTACCAATTTTTTTCGACGAAATGCACAATATAAAAATCATAATATTTGTAAATATCTGATTTTCAATTATTTGATAAATTTTGATTATTGAGCGATTTCGGCCTTAAAACTAACAATTTCGTTGTTATCTATACCGATAATCAACTGGATTGGATGGCAACATACCTCACAATCCTCAATATAATTTTGATGTTTATGGGAGTAATCGACAAGCATTGAAATCTCTTCCCCGTCCCGAAACTTCGGGAGACATTGAAAAAAGTGATCTTCCATTTTAGGAATTAAAAATTGACGTTCAGTAGTTCCCCACTCAACTGCAATACAAAAAGTTCGGCCAATTTAGCTTCGTATTTGGCTTGATTTCGGCTTAACTCTGCATTCAAAAGATTTAGTTGCGCCTGCCTGAACTCGATGGAGGTCACTTGTCCCAATCTGTACTTTTCTTGAGTCCGTTCAAAGTTATTTTTAGCGGTCAAGATATTTTCTTCCTGTACATAGAAGATGGTCAATTTATTTTGATAATCATCCCAGGCATTATTGAAATTACGTTCAATGTCCATTACAATCTGTTCTTTTTGCAATTGCTGATTTTCCAAATCTATTTGTGCGTTTTTAACACGTGTCATTGTGCTTCCTCCATCAAATAAATTCCAGCTTAAATTAATGCCTCCTGATAACCCAGTGCTAGTAGAAACCGCTAAAAAAGATGCCGCATTGTTATCATTTTTATTCCAACCGTAAGACCCGGTCAAACCTAAGGTTGGCAAATAATCGGACTTCCAAGTTTTCAAATTATATTCGCTAATAAGCAGGTTTTTTTCCAACTGGAGCAAGGTCACGTTGTTGGTCTTCACTTTTTCCAGTAACTCTGCTTTGTTCAATTGCAACACAAATGTGATTAACGTATCCACTTCAAAATTGTTTGTTAAGGCATTTCCCAAAACCACATTCAAATCCCGTTTGGAATTTTTTAATTGTTGGTTGGCATTGATCACAGTGATACTGTCATTATTAATGTCCACTTGGGCGTTCAACACACCAAGTTTTGTGTTCTGTCCATAATTGAATTGATATTCGGCCCTTGTCAATCGTTCCTTGGAGATGTTGAGTGTTTGTTGAAGTGCCCTTGTATTTTCAGAAAGTTGGGCAACATTATAATATACAGTGAACAGTTGGAGCATGGTATTTTCGATGGTCTCTCTGGCTTCAAGCTCAGAAAGCTGCTGTTCTTCTTTTAATTTTTTATAATTATACTGTCTGCCCAAACCATCAAAAAGTGTATAATTCAAATTTACAGAGGCATTGTAACGCGAACTTTCAGCACCATTTAAGGTGGTCGTACTGCCGTCAGAAAACTCAGCTTCAGTATTATCTCTATTATAGGTAGCACCCGCACTACCTGTTACCCTTGGTAAAAATCCTGCATTTAATATGTCAGCATTATTTTCGGCAATTTCAACACTGTTTTTTGCAATTTTAATTCCATAGTTGTACTCCAAAGCCAATTCTACAGCCTCTTGTGTGGTGAGTATATTTTGTGCTTCAACCTTAATCAAAAAGAACAGGAAAAAACAGGGTACCAAACATTTAATATTCATAGCCTTCATTCAGTTCTTTTATTGC
>DASWKU010000332.1:0-19238 GCA_036396455.1 Flavobacteriaceae bacterium | reverse complement strand
GGCCTTTACGGGGGTCAACATTTCAGAGCTGAACCTCTGGTCCATGTTTTGAAAAAACGCAGTGTCACTATATATTTTGTCCCCGAAGAACGTGCGGTTTTCAATTTCGGACCAAGAGCCCTTATAAAGGGCAAGGTCGCTCACAGAGGCCGGTGTAAATATGATCTGCTCTGGATGTGGCAACCTGCCCGTATTGCAAAAACCCAAAGCGTGCAGCTTCATGCCGTAATAATACATGCTCTTTGTGGAACAATAGCCTTTATCGGTAATTTCAGGGGCCACCTTTCCGGTACGTTTGCCCGAGCAGGTAATGATGGGCATGGAATCCAGCACGCTATGGCTCAGGGAGCACTCTTTTGGGACGAATTCACCCAAGAGCGCTTCCACAAGCGGGCCCATTGCACAGGAAACCCTGTTGATCCTATTGTTAAAGGCCTGGTAGCTGCCCAGATCGGGAAACCAATCCAGTAAATGCTCCACTGCAAATTGATGTATTTTGTTCATTTTAAAAATCCCTTGGTGGTGCATCACAAATAGGTATATGGTTATAATTTCCTGGTCTGTGAGCTTAGGCTCTTTATTATTGCTGAACCGTTCACAGCCATACTGTATTTCTTCTTCGAATTTTTCGCAGACATAACAATATATTTTCACTAACTTGTCGTCCTTGTTATTGGTTTTTGCATTCAAAATAATCTTGTTGAAATTGATTATTAAGATACTGAAAATCATTAACTTAAACAAGTTTAAGACGTTGTTTTTTCAACTAATTGAGCTTGTTTTTTTCTTATTGTCAACCCTTGATTCGCATTTATAATAAGTTTACACCTGCCAGAATATAGTCTTTAAGTTTTGGGTCGTCAGAATCAAGGTCTGTTACCACGGTATCAATTTCATTTAGATTGCATACGTCAAAATTAAGCCTTTGGTCAAGTTTATTTGAAGTCGCTAAATAAACAATATGTTCTGATGCGTTTATCATGGCCTTTTTAATTAAAGAAACTTCATAACCCTCATCTGTAATACCATGTTCTATATTTAAGGCACTAACTCCCATAAAGCAAATATTTGCCCTTAGGTTTGACAAATATTGAATGACATCAATGCCTGTAGTAACCATAGAGCTTCGATAAATTTTGCCGCCAATAAATATGGTTTCAATTAAAGGATGCTCTGTCAATTGCATAGCTATTGGTAAGCTGTAAGTGTAAATTGTAGCTTTTAAATCTTTTGGAAGAAGTTTTGCTAACATTAAGTTAGTGGTTCCACCACTCATAATAATTACTATGCCGTCTTGAATTAAAGAGATAGCTTTTTGAGCAATGCGAACTTTGTTCTCTCTGTTATAAATAACGTCTTCATTGTAATGATATAGTTTTTGAATCATTGAAAGGGCGCCTCCATGAACTTTGGTTAACATTCCCCTATCATCTAATTCCTTAATATCTCTTCTTATGGTATCTTCCGAAACGCCTAGTTTTTCTGACAGATAACTCGAACTAACTTTTCTATTGATGCTTACCTCGTCCATTATTTCCTGTTGTCGTTCTTTTTTTTTCATAAAAATTGATTTCTTTAAGATAGGATTTCACAAATCAAAAATGCAAATATTTTTAAATATACGCAATTTTTTGCATGGTTTATTATTTGAAACCGCATTATTTTGAAATTAAATACAAGTTTTTAAGTAGCGTTAAAATAAACTATAATTAAAATATAAAAATTTTGGTATTTAAATTTAGTTCTCCTTTAAAGGAAATCTTATATGCGAAATATAAAAATATTTGATATTTAGATACTTGAAAAATAAAAGGTTATATTAATTTTGCTTTATTAAAATAAATTAGAAAAGCTCAATTGTATTTATGCTAGGTTTTAATTTTATTTGTTTCCAACCTGTTTTTATCCTAATTATATAAAAATCTATAAATCACAGTATTTTCTTACTTTAATAAGTAATATTTCGGATTATTTGATTTAAACACGCAAAACATTGCGATTAAAATGCGTTTTTTTATTTATTTTTTATATTTTTATCCGAAATAACTTAAATTCTAACTTATGAAAAATTATTATTTTCAATTGAATACCTTGTTGATGTTGTTTTTTGGGCTTAGCTCTTTTGCGCAATCAGTAACTATATCGGGTGTTGTGACTGAAAAAGGGACCAATATGCCTTTAATAGGTGTTAATGTGTCCATTGAAGGTACTTCAAAAGGTGCTGTCACCGATTTTGATGGGAAGTATACAATTCAAGCCGAGGATGTTAAAGGCAAATCCATGGTTTTTAGTTTTCTTGGCTTTAAAACAGTTTCTGTTGTTTTGACAGGAGGAAATCAGGTTGTTGATTTAGCGCTTGAAGAAGATGCAACTAGTCTTGATGAAGTAGTTGTTACGGCTTTAGGAATTAAAAGAGAGGCCAAGGCTTTAGGGTATTCTTTAACCCAGGTTGAAGGAGATGAAATGTCTAAGGTAAAAACCGCAAGCGCCATTAATTCGCTGCAAGGAAGAGTGGCAGGGGTTAACATATCTACCACGAGTGCCGGTGCAGCTGGCTCAAGTCGGATTGTTATTCGCGGTGCAAGTTCGCTAACAGGAAACAATCAACCCCTATATGTAGTTGATGGGATTCCTATTATTAACAATACCAATGGTTCTGTCGTAGGCCCAACCAATGATGGTACTGGAGACGGTGGAGACGATATTTCCACAATCAATCCGGACGATATTGAATCTGTATCAATATTAAAAGGAAGTTCGGCAGCAGCGCTATATGGTTCTTTGGCTTCTAATGGAGTTATTATGATTACTACAAAATCAGGTAAGGGCAAAGAAAGTTTGGGTGTTGAATATTCCAGTTCCTTAACCTTTGACAAAATCAATACAAGCCTTCAAGATTTTCAAACTACCTATGGACAGGGGCGTAATGGATTGAAACCAGGATATGAATACAATACTGGTGGTAATCCTGTAGAAATAGCCGATGCAGAGAGCGCGATGAGCGATGCTTTTAACAGCACATTACAATCTTGGGGGGCTCGATTAGACGGATCACTTGTTTATAACTGGGATGGTGTTAAAAGGCCTTATTCGTACACAGGTAATAACCTAGATAAATTTTATGATACAGGTACAACTGCCGTAAATACGGTAGCTTTATCAAAAGGAGGAGATGGTTATAATTATCGTTTTTCTTTTTCTAATTTAGATAATAAAGACATCTTTCCAAAGTCTACATTAGGAAGAAAATCATTTTCATTAAATGCTTTAGCAAAAATTAATCCAAAGTTAACATCAACTGTTAATGCAAAATATGTTATTGAAAAAGTACATAACCGTATTAATATTGGTGATACACCAGGAAATGCAAATGCGACGGCATATAGATTGCCAAGTAGTTTGAATATTTATGATTTAAAACCTGGGTCTAATGCTGAAGGAACAGAACTTTTATTTCAACCAAGTCAATTTAATTCAAACCCTTACTGGGCAGTCAATGATTTTAATAATGATGATAAGAAAAATAGATTAACAGTATCAACCACTTTAAGATACGATATAACAGATTGGTTGTATGCAACAGGTAGGGCAGGTATAGATACGTATGATTTATCTAGAAGAAATGTAACGCCTTATGGGACAGCGTATCGTCCGGCAGGTATATTTTCTCAAAGTAAATCTACCTACTCATCATTTGATGCCGATTTTATGCTGGGTGTTGAGAAAGCCATAACAAATAAAATTACAACAAACTCTATAATTGGTGCTAATAGCAGAACGACCACTTTCGAATCCCTAAGCGCAGAAGGTAGAGGCTTTATAGTAATTGGCTTAGAAGATTTAAATAATACCACCTTACCAGAACCTAAAAATAAATATTTTAAGACTAAAACCAATTCCCTATATGGGTCATTTGAATTCGATTATGATAAATTCTTTTACCTAACTTTTACAGGAAGAAATGATTGGTTTTCAACATTATCTTTTCCTGGTAAAACAACTCCAAACAATGATTTTTATTGGTCACTTAGTGGGAGTTTATTGTTAAGTGAGGCCCTAAATTTACCGAAAGCGATTAATTATGCTAAGTTAAGGGCAAGTTATGCACAGGTAGCAGGTGGGGCTCAAGATGCTTACGCATTAAATTTGGATTATGCGGTTACAGGGTCTTTTCAAGGACAATCTTTTGGACAGCTAAATGGGAATACTATTCCTAATCCAAACTTAATACCTTTTCAAAAAAATGAATATGAAATTGGATTTGAAGGTAGATTTTTAAATAATCGTTTAAATCTTGATGTGGCATATTATTCTAATAATACGAAAAATGATATTGTTAGTGCAGCTGCTTCACTATCATCGGGCTATACATCGTCAATACTTAATATTGGTGAATTGGAAAATAAAGGAATCGAATTTTTGATTGGTGGCACACCGATTAAAAACGAAAATTTCTTATGGAGTACGTCATTTAATTTAGGTTATAATGATAGTAAAATTGTTCATACTGATGATGAAGATACTCCTATAAATGTTGATGGAAGCCAAAGTCGAGATAGAACCGCAATTATTTCTCATATAGTTGGTGAGCACTATGGTGTAATTTGGGGTTCATCTTATAAACGGGATGATAACGGAAATATAATGTATAATATTACAAGTTCTGTTCCAAAACCTATTCAAGGAGAAAACAAGATATTAGGGCAAGGTGTTGCTCCATATACTATGGGATTCTCTAATACTTTCAAATACAAAAATATATCATTAAGCTTTTTAATCGATGCGAAATTCGGTGGATCAGTATATTCTGGAACCAACCACGATTTGACTACTGTAGGTTTAACCAAAAAGACTTTAGAAGGGCGTGATTCTGGTTTAGTTGTATCAGGAATTGATGATGCTACAGGCCAGCCTTTTACTATGACAGTGGCACCAGAAAACTTAGGCAATTATTGGGGTTTAATAGGAGCAGAGACAGCAGGTATAGCAGAAGAATTTGTTTATAGTACTGATTTTATTAAGTTTAGAGAATTAAGCTTGTCTTATAATTTACCAAAAAAAGTATTGGAAAATAGCTTTATAAGCGATTTAAGAGTCTCTTTAATTGGTAGAAACTTGTTCTTTATATCAAAAGATATTGAAAATGTTGATCCTGAAGCCGCTTTAAATAATCTCAATTCGCAAGGGATAGAACGATTTGGGATTCCATCAACTAAAAGCTACGGTTTTTCTATAAATGTTAAATTTTAAAAAAAAAAGAGAATGAAAAAAACACTTATTTTACTAGCAATAGTAGTAACATTTGGATCTTGTGATAAAGGCTTTGAGGAACTTAACGTAAATCCTACAAAACCTACACAGCTTGACCCATCAACAAAGTTGACATATATTCAATTGTATACAGCAGGAAGTAGTTATGCGTCTTATTTGTTTTGGAATGTTATTCATTTAATGCAAAATGTTCAACACCTTAATGAGACCAATTATGGAACTATTTTTTTATATCAAACGAACAACACGCATTGGTTATTTGAAGAGCAGTTTAAAACTACAGTTAAAAATATTGCAGATTTAGAAGCACAATTAGAAACAAGTGAAGAACCTACTGCTGCAATTGATTTAGCCATAGCGAGAATACAAAGGGTTCTTATATTTAGTAGAATAACTGATGTTTATGGAGATATACCTTATAGTGAAGCAGGTAAAGGATTCTTAGAAGGGATTCGTTTCCCTAAATATGATAAACAAAGTGATATTTATGCCGATATGTTAGCAACCTTAGAAAGCTCTGCTGCAACATTAAGTTCTGGAGGCGCTAGTTCTTATGGTTCTGCAGATTTATTTTATGGTGGAGACGTTGTAAAATGGAGAAAGTTTGCTAATTCATTAATGCTGCGTTTAGCAATGCGTATGGTAAAGGTTGATAATGCTGGAGCACAAGCATGGGCAACTAAAGCTATTTCTGGTGGCGTTATGACCAGCAATGACGATATTGCCTATGTACAATATGAAAACTCTGCAAATGATGGTGGCCCCAATGTAAACCCACTTACAAAATGTTTTACATCAAGAGCAGTAAATCAGAATAAAATTTCTAAAACGTTAATGGATTTTATGAAAGATAGAAATGATCCGCGTGTTTCTGTTTTATGTTCTACTACAGATGGTGATACAGACCCAGCATTACAATTTGGTCAAGATATAAACGATGCTACTCAAAGTTCTGCAAACTCAAAACCAAACGTCAATATTTTCGGAGGACAATTAAACGATGGTTCTACAATTATTATTTATGATGCACCTTTTTTCTATCAAACCTATGCTGAAGTAGAATATATGTTAGCTGAAGCTGCAGAGCGTTGGGGATTAGCCGGTGGTGATGTTGAAACTCATTATAGTGCAGGTGTAACAGCAGCCATGGAATATTTATCTTTATATGGACATGGCGTAGAAATTACCCCTACCCAAATAAGTGATTATTTGACAGCTAATCCTTTTGATCCAGCACAAGCATTAAAAATGATAAATGAGCAATATTGGGTTGCCACTTTTGGAAATGGTTTAGAGACCTTTTCAAACTGGAAAAGATCAGGGTATCCTGTTTTGGTGCCGGCAAATGCAGCAGACGTTTATACAGGTGGTGAAATACCAAGAAGATTGAATTATCCAGGATCTGAAAAATTGAATAACCCTGACAATGTCCAAGAAGCGATCAACCGACAAGGAGGAGATCTTTTAACTACTAGAATGTGGTGGGATGCGAATTAAGAAGCAAATAAAACATTTAGTTGGAGTTTTAATGCAAACACACTTGTAGATATTTATTGTATCAAAATAGTTTAGTTTATTGTTTAGTTAGTTTGAGTTAGTAGAAGAGGTGAGAGAGATTATTTTATTACTCTCACCTCTTTTTTAGACTTGTTGTTGTACCACAACATACTAATTAATTCTATATAATTCTTTAATGTTTAGTCTTTAGTTGGTTATAGAATTGTTTTTTAACATAGGCTTAATTTATATGGTTCATTTTTTCTAAATTTTAAAGATTAATTATTCAAAATCTTCGATTTTCTGATATATTGACAATTTTAAGTCAATTTTTTTCTAACTTAAAGATTAAAACCTGCAATTATTTGCAAAATAATTGCAGGTTTTATATTTATTTTTTTATTTTTATCGTATAATAACTAATATTTCCATTCTCATGAAAAAAACTAATACAATGCTCTCTTGTTTTAAGAGAATCAAACTTTTAAGTTGCTTTTTGCTGCTTATGATGTTTGGGTTTACTTTACAGAGTCAAACCCTTTATACATTAAAAGGTAATGTAACAGACAATTTGGGTGATTCGACACCAGGTGTTACTGTTCAAATTAAAAACACCAGTCTAGGTGCGATTACAGATTTTGATGGAAACTATGATTTGAAAGCAAATCTTGAAGCGGGTAATTACACCCTTATTTTTAGGTCATTAGGATTAACAACTCAAGAAGTTAAAGTTTCTTTAGGAAGCCAAACTGAAGTTGTTAATGACATTGCCATGACTATGGATATTTTGGGGTTAGATCAAATTGTAATCACAGGTGCAGGAGCTTTGACAGCTAAAAAACAACTAGGTAATACAATTTCTAGCATTAAAGGCTTGGAAATTGCAGAATCTGGATCAGTGGATATTACTGGTGGACTTTCTGGAAAATTGGCAGGAATTCAAGTAAATCAAAATTCAGGTGATCCTGCAGGCGGAATAAGTGTTAGGTTAAGAAGTGCAAGTACTGTGAACGGAAGTTCTGATCCTTTATATATTATTGACGGTGTAATTGTTAATAATAATTCTACTGATGTTTTAGGCACAACAAGTGTTGTACAAAATAGGTTATCAGATATTAGTCCTCAAGATATTGATAGAATTGAAGTGATAAAAGGTGCAGCAGCAGCAGCAATATACGGGTCTAGAGCTAGTAATGGAGTTGTTCAGATTTTTACAAAAAAAGGACAATCTGGAAAACCAGTAATCACACTTTCAACGAGTGTTAATTTCAATTCTTTAAGAAAGAAACGTGATTTCAATCAAGAGCCTTTTGATTGGGCTTTAACGGATATTACAAACCTTGACAAAGTTGCTGCAACAAGATATGATTATCAAGATATGGTTTTTCAAAACTCAGTTGGAACAGATAATTATATATCCATGTCTGGAGGAAAAGATAACACAAATTATTTTGCTTCTTTTTCATATTTAAAAAATGATGGTATTCTTAAAAGTACTGATTATGAAAGACAAGGTGGTAGAATTAGAGTCAATCAAGTAATTAATGATTGGGCTTCTGCTTCTTTTGGAACCTATTTTTCAACAAGTAAAAGTCAAGACCAACCTAATGGCGGTTATATTGCTGGGATATTACCAACAATATTATTTGCTAACAATACAGTAGATCCAAGGCCAGATACAGATGGAAATTATCCGAGTATGACTTTTTATCCTAATATCTTAGAATACATTAATAATTTTGATTTTAATCAAAAGAACAATAGAAATATTAGTGATTTGCAAATTACCTTAAAACCAGTTGATGGTCTTAAAGTAAACTATATCCTTGGGTATGATAATTCTGAATCTATTGGTAACACATATATTCCTATTGGAACAAATACAGTTGTATTAGGTAGTGCAAGTACCACTACTATTAGTACAAAACAATTTAATAGTGATTTGAATGCATCTTATGATATTGATATCAATGACAAAATAACATCAACAACTACAGCTGGTTTTTCTTGGCAATCTGATGAAACAATGTTGCGTTCAATCTCTGGAACAGGATTAGCATTAGGTGTTAAAACCACTAATGGAGCGGCTTCCATATCAACTAATGAAAGTAGAAGTGAAAGAACTTTTTGGGGAGGTTTTCTTCAACAAACATTTGGGTTAAGTAATAAACTATTTGTTACTGGAGCTATTAGATTAGATGGTTCTTCGGTTTTTGGAGCAGATGAAAGAAACCAAATATATCCGAAAGCAAGTATGTCATACTTGTTATCTGAAGAAGATTTTTGGAAAGAAAGTTTTGGAAGTACACTTAATAGTTTTAAAGTTAGAGCAGCTTGGGGTCAGGCAGGAAATCTTACTGCTATAGGTCCTTTTGATAGATTGTCAAATTATGCTGCTATTAGTATTGATGGAACTTCTGGATTAATTGCTCCTACACGATTAGGGAATGCCGATTTAAAACCTGAAAGACAATCTGAATTAGAATTTGGTATCGATATGGGCTTGTTTGATAATAAGGTGGGTATTGAACTTACATATTATAAACAAGATATTGAAGATCTTTTATTGGCAAGAACATTATCTCCATCTACTGGTTTTGGTTCTAGAGTAGAAAACATTGGAACTATGACTAACAGAGGTTTTGAAGCATTAATTACGGCAACACCAATTCAAACAAATGATTTTAGTTGGTCTGTTACAGGTACTTTTTCAACAAACAAAAATGAAGTAAATAATATTGAAGGAGAGCAATTTGGAATTGGAAACTTTGGTTTCTCTGTTGCTAAAAACGGTCAACCATTAGGAGTTTTTTATCAAGGTTACTATGCTAGAAATCCTGACGGAAGTTTACTTTTAACTTCAGGAGGACTTCCTCAAAGAGAGAAAGGGTCATATGATTCTAATGGAAATCCTGTTCCTGAGCGAGATGGATCAGGACAACCAAGTGGGGCAAATTTAAGTAAGGTTATTGGAGATCCTAATCCTGATTTTATAGCTTCTTTAACTAATGAATTTAAATATAAAAACCTTTCTTTTAGAATGCAGTTTGATGCAGTTCAAGGAGTAGATGTTTTAAGTTGGGATACACGTATGTTCTATCGTTTTGGAGGAGGACCAGAAACAGCTAGCGAGTTAAGAGGTGATAGTGTTAGAGGAACTGGAGCAGCTAAGTTTGGTATTGCAGAATCGTATGTTGAGGATGGGTCTTATATTAAGCTTCGTGAGCTGTCAACTTCATATTTATTAAAAAATCCTTTTGAAGGAGTTGATAGTTTAAAATTCACTTTAACTGGTCGTAATTTATTCTCAATTGATAATTTCTCTGGCTACGATCCAGAAGTAAATATGGATGGTCAAAGTAATGGGGCAAGAGGTGGCGTTATGGGATTAGTTCCTATTCCGAGTGTAATTAAATTTGGTGTAATAGCTACTTTTTAAGTGTCTAAATAAAAAATATAAAAATATCAAAAGATGAAAAATTTAAAAATATATATAACCATAAGTGTTTTGCTTATTAGCAGTGGTATTTTTACTGCATGCGACACTGAGTTTGAAAATCCAAACAATCCAACCGAAGATGTTGTTTTGGGAACTAAAGGAGGTCTTTTTGCTTTAGCAACAGGAATTAGACAATATTATTCTGTTACAGCTTTAAGGCAAATAATTGAAGCTCCTGGTATTACTACTAGAGAATTAGGTGTAACAAATACTTTTTTAAACATTAACGAATTAGCAAAAGGTGGAGCAGAATTACCAGCTGAAAGTGGCGGTATTACGAATCCTTGGGTAAATTTTTTACGTGCTAAAGGAATGGCTGAATCATTAATTGAAGGTGCTAATTCTGTTGAACTTTCAAGTGGTACCAAAAGCGGACTTTTAGCCTATGGGAATTTATTTAAAGCTATGTGTTTGGGTTCTTTGATAGAAATGTTTGAACAAGTACCTATAAATAATGCCGCAGATGGGGCTGCAGAATTTAGTGATAGAGCGACAGTACTGGCCAATTGTATTTCACTTTTAGAAGACGCAAGAGATATTTTGGCATCAACTCCTATGTCAGATGAGTTTAAATCAACCGTTCTATGGTCAGATATTAATTTGCAAAAAACGGTTAATGCATTTCTATCCAGATATCAATTAATGGCAGGTAATTATGCTGAGTCAATTGTTGCTGCTGACGCAGTATTGAATGATAGTGATGCTACTAACTCAATGTGGGTTTATGATGCTAACAATCAAAATCCTATTTGGAATAGAACTGTTAATTCAGCTGATTTAAATCCTCAATCAAATTTCGGTTTAGTAGGAGCTTATATTCCTGAAGCTGGAGATGGTCGTATAGATTTCTATTTAGGAGCTGATGCTGGTTTTGCAAATGCCGATGCTGGAGGTCAGGCTCTTAGTGAAATGCTAGGATTTTTTGGCACTAGTACAGCATCAATTCCAATATATCTTAATGGGGAAATGCTGTTAAACAAAGCAGAAGCTTATGCTAGACAAAGTCAATTAGGTAATGCTGTTATTCAATTAAATTTGGTAAGACAAAAGAATAATGATCCTTTAGGTGTTAATGCAAACCTTCCTGCTTGGACTGGTGATGAAACAAGTCAAAGTGATATTTTAGAAGAGATTTATAAAAACAGATGTATCGAGTTATTTTTAACAGGTTTGAGATTTGAGGACAGTAAAAGGTTCCACCCTGATTTTGTTGTTCCAACTTCAGCAAATACAACAAATGAAAGAAACAGGAATTATTACCCTTATCCAAGTATAGAGAGAGAGAATAATCCAAATACTCCAACAGATCCATCTATTTAAATATTAAAAACACACATTTTAAGTTAGTTTGTTGTTTAGTCAAGTTATTTAGGGTAACAATTTTGTTACCCTAAATAAAATTAAAAAACCTAAAAGCAGCTTAATAAAATTTAAAAAGAACCATGAAGGTAAAAACAGGTTTAGATGTATTAATAAATGATAAAGAAACTCAAAAAACATTTAAAGGAAATGTTGCTTTACTTTGTCATAATGCATCCATTGATTCAACATATACTCATACAGCATTAAAATTTAAAGAACTATTTGGCGAAAGATTCGTGAAATTATTCGGACCTCAGCATGGGTTTTCTACAGATGCTCAAGATAATATGATAGAGACAGATCATTTTATCCATCCGTATTTTAAAATGCCTGTGTATTCTTTGTATTCTGAAACTCGTATTCCTACCGATGAGATGCTTGAAGGAATAGACCATCTGTTTGTTGATTTACAAGATGTTGGTTGCAGAATGTACACATACATTTACACACTTACCCTTTTATTAGAAAAGTGTGGAAAAAACGATATTCAAGTAGTTGTGTTAGATCGCCCAAACCCATTAAATGGCGTTGATATAGAAGGCAATGTGCTAGATTTGGAATTTGAATCGTTTATTGGAAGGCACCCAATTCCTGTTCGTCATGCTATGACTATTGGAGAGGTGGCATTAATGCATCAAAAATTCTGGGTTAAAGATAAAGCAAATTTAAAAGTTATTAAAATGCTTCATTGGGATAGAAGCATGTATTATGAAGACACTAAATTACCATGGTTATTACCTTCACCAAACCTGGCAAGAATTGAAAGTTCATATACTTTTCCTGCAACTGTTTTATTTGAAGGAACTATTTTAAGTGAAGGAAGAGGTACAACTCAATCTTTAGAAATTGTAGGGCATCCAAAAGTAGAACCATTTTCATTTTATGAAAAGCATTTGTTGGATGCAGTAAAGAAATCAAGATTAGAAGGCTTTAAGTTTAGACCAATTACATTTCTTCCAACGTTTCAAAAGCAGGCAGACAAAGTATGTGGCGGCATTCAAATTCATGTTACAGATAAATCAACTTACAAACCTTGGCGTGTGGGTCAATTATTAATGCGAGAATTATATCATTATTTAGGTGAAGATTTTCAATGGAAAAAACCGCCATATGAATATAATTATACACAGCAACCCATTGATATTATTAATGGAACTGATAAATTAAGGGATTGGGTTGAGAACAATGGACCTATAGAAGGACTGGATGAACTTGAAGATTTGAAAGACTATAAATTTAGGCTAAACGAAATTAAAATTTATTGAAAAGCACATAATTGCAAATTAAAATTTCATCCCTAAATATGATTTATAATAGTGGATGATAAACCGAAAAATTGATAAAATAAATGAGCGCAACAATAATTTTAATAATCATAGCATCTTATTTTGGAGTATTGTTGTTAATATCCCATTTCGTTTCAAAAAACTCAAGTGACAATTCCTTTTATACTGGTGACAGAAAATCGCCTTGGCAAGTTGTAGCTTTTGGAATGATAGGAGCCGTGTTATCTGGAGTTACCTTTGTGTCTATTCCCGGTATGGTAGGAACCGATTATTTTTATTATTTACAGTTTGTGTTTGGCAATGTGGTTGGATATGTTTTTATAACCTATGTTTTAGTTCCCATTTATTATAATTTAAAGTTGGTTTCAATATATAGCTATCTTGAATCGCGTTTTGGATATAGGGCATACAGAACAGGGTCGTTGTTTTTTTTGATATCACAATCATTTGGAGCGGCACTGAGATTATTGCTGGCTGCAAAAATTTTGCAATATGCTGTTTTTGATGCCTTTCATATTCCTTTTTTTCTAACAGTTATTGTTATACTGGTCCTTATATGGCTGTATACACATAAGTCTGGTATAAAAACAATTGTTTGGACAGATACGCTACAAACATTTTTCTTATTAATGGCAGCCTTGGTTACCATATATGTTGTTAAAAACTCTTTAGGGTTAAGTTTTTCAGAAACCATTACTTCTGTTGTTAAGAACAGCTATTTTAAGGTTTTTAACTGGGATGTTCATTCAGGAAATAACTTTTTTAAACAATTTATTTCTGGTGTCTTGATTGCTATTGCCATGGTTGGTCTTGATCAAAACATGATGCAAAAAACGTTGACCTGCAAAAACAAAAAAGAGGCACAACAAAACATATTGACCTTTAGTTTGATTTTAGCGGTCACGCAGTTTTTGTTTTTAGGTTTGGGAGTTATGTTGTATATGTATGCTGAAAAGTTTGGCATTCAACTAGACATTGAAAACGGAAAATTTATTAATACAGATACCTTGTTTCCAATGCTTTCATTAAATCATTTTGGAACCATAGCCAGTATTAGTTTTATTTTAGGAATAACAGCTGCTTCGTTTTCAAGTGCAGATTCTGCCTTAACAGCCTTGACAACGTCTTTTACGCACGATTTTTTAGATATTCAACACAAAAACTCAAAAGAAAAAAAGAAATTGAAAAATCGCGTTTTATTCGGATTTTCTGCAGTGATTTTTACAATTATAATACTGTTTTCTGAAAGTAAGGGTAATGTAATATCAACAATTTTTAAAGTAGCTGGATACACTTATGGGCCATTGCTTGGCCTTTATATGTTTGGAATTTTTACTAAAATAAAAGTAAAGGATGTCGTCATTCCTTATATATGTATAATAATGCCAATAGCAACATATGTTTTAAGTTATTACTTCATTAGCTGGTATAATTTTGATTTTGGATTCATGAACATTTTTGTTAATGCGCTTCTAACAGTTTTATGCTTGTCCTTTTTTAAAAATAACAGAATAATGAGTGCGGGTAATCCAACAGTAAAGTAGTGCTAAAAAATAAATTAACATGAAAACCAAGAAAAAAAGAATTCTCTTGATACTATATTGTAGCATTGCATTCTGTTGTTTATTAGGGTGCAAGAATAGTGAGGCAGAACAAAACACAATTATAGATAATGGTAAGATTAAGTTGGGTTTTAATAACTCTAATGGAACTTTAGAGGTTTTTAAAAACCATAAGAATTCATATAATTTTTTAGATTCAAAAAAACTTTCAGAATCACTTTGGAAGATTGACCTGTTTCAACATTCGGGTATTGAAACAATTGATATGGCATCTGCAGGAAGCTTTAATTTTTTAAAACAAGACACTCATAACTTAGTGTTGACATGGAATAATTTTAAAGACATAAAGAACAAAAATTTTAAAGTTATAGCTACAATTAAACTTAATGAAGATAAGCCTCTATCATCTTGGAAAATCACAGTGGAAGGAATTAAAGATGAGCAGCTGAGCAGAGTTGTTTTCCCTATAATTTCAGGAATAAAAAATCTCGGTGACGAAAATCTAGCGGTTCCCTATTGGATGGGGGTAAAAATGAAAAGCCCAAGGAGTCATCTTTTAAAAATAGAAGGGAAGGAAAAAAAATATGAATGGCAGTATCCTGGCAAGATGTCATTGCAATGTATAGCCCTTTATAATAGTTCTGAAAAATTTGGCCTATACGCCTCATGTAATGATTCGTTGGCTTACAGAAAAGATTTTTCCTACACATTAGACACCTTAAATAACCTTACTTATGAAGTAAGTAATTATCCATCCATTGATATAAAATCAGATACTTATTCACCAAAATATGAAGCTATTATAGGATCTTTTGATGGTGATTGGATTAGTGCTGCAGAGCAATACCGAGAGTGGGGTTCTAAACAAAAATGGGCTTCTGAAAGCAGATTTAAAAAAGGGTTAACTCCTAAAAGTCTGGAAGAAACTGCTCTATGGGAATGGAACAGGGGGAAATCAAACAATGTGCTTGTTCCAGCTAAAGTTCTTAAAAAACAATTAAAGCTACCTGTTAATGTGTTCTGGCATTGGTGGCACGGATGCTCATATGATGATGGATTTCCAGAATATTTTCCACCAAGGGAAGGCAAGGCATCTTTTATATCAGCAATGAAGTCTGCTCAAAAAGAGGGTGTCAAGTCCATTGTTTATATGAACCAAATGCAATGGGGAACAGATACTGAAAGTTGGAAAAAAGAAAATGCACAGGCTTATGCTGTAAAGGACATTAACGGGAATTTGAATACGCATCTGTATAATATTTTCACAAATAAATCTTTGACAACCATGTGTTTAGGAGCACAGTTTTGGAAAGATAAATATTCATCATTGTGTGATAGTGCGGTAAATACATATCAAACAAACGGTGTGTATATGGATCAAGCTTGTTTTAGTTTTTTATGTTATGATAAAACACATGGCCATCCTATTGGAGGAGGGAATTACTGGCTTAAAAATTTTGCTAAACTAACGCAACAGATTAGATCGAAGTTTCCTAAAAACAAAGATGTATTTCTGGCTGGTGAAGGAGTAAGTGAAGCTTGGCTACCTTACTTAGATGCTTTTTTAACCTTGCAGGTAAGTATGGAAAGGTATGCTGGAGATAGTGGCTGGGAACCTATTCCATTCTTCCAAGCTGTTTATCACCAATATGCAATTACTTATGGAAATTATTCTTCTCTAATTGTTCCACCATATGATGAATTATGGCCTAAGGAGTATGCTCCAAAAAATTCACTGGCACTTTTAAACGCAAGTTTTAATAAGCAATTTTTGATGGAACAAGCCAGATCGTTTGTTTGGGGGTTACAGCCTACCATTTCAAATTATCAAAGTTTTTTGTCTTCAGAGAGAAAAGAAGAGATTGATTATTTATTAAAACTATCAAAAGTAAGATATAATGGATTAAAATACTTATTGCGTGGTGAATTCACACGATCACCAGAAATGGATATTCCGGAAGAAGCGTTAAAAATGTCAAGATTATCAATATACGCCGGGAAAACAGGAAATACGGTTTCGGTTTTTCAAAAAAACTTTCCTTTGATTTATTCTGGAACCTGGAAATCTCATGATAATCAGATAGGTATAGCTTTGGCTAGTATTAGTGATAATCCTTACCATGTTGATTTCAGCATTAATTCTGAAGATTATGGTTTACATCCATCAGGAAAGGTCAATATTATTGATGCAGATGGGAAAAAGTTTATGGCTGTGTATGACAAAGGTAAAATACATATAGATTTTACACTTCAACCCAGAGAGATTTGTATAATAGAAATAGCAAATGAATAAAACAGTAAAATGAAAAACGAACTAACAACCGAACAATCTTCAGATTACAATGACTTGGAAAAAATGAGTACGTTTGAGTTACTCTCCAATATGAATGCTGAAGATAAAACTGTTCCTTATGCGATTGAAAAAGCAGTGCCATCCATTGAAAAATTGGTAGATGTTGTTTATAAAAAAATGAGCAAAGGAGGGCGGTTATTTTACATTGGAGCAGGAACGAGTGGCCGATTAGGAGTGCTTGATGCTTCAGAATGTCCTCCAACATATGGAGTTTCAGACGACTGGGTTATTGGATTAATTGCAGGAGGAGATATTGCACTCAGAAAAGCAGTGGAAAATGCCGAAGATGATACAACATTGGCTTGGAAGGATTTAAAAAAGTTTGATATTAATGAAAATGATGTTCTTATTGGAATAGCTGCTTCAGGTACAACACCATATGTAATTGGTGGAGTAAAAAAGGCAAAGCAAAACAATATTGTTACAGGCTGTATAACGTGCAATGAAAATTCACCATTGTCATCTGAAGTTGATTATCCTATTGAATTAATAGTTGGTCCTGAATTTGTCACAGGAAGCACCAGGATGAAAGCAGGTACAGCTCAAAAGTTAGCTTTGAACATGATTTCCACAACAGTTATGATAAAATTGGGTAGAGTAAGAGGAAACAAAATGATTGACATGCAACTTTCAAATAAAAAACTTGTAAAACGAGGGGTAAGAATGATCATGAATGAAATTAATGTTAATGAAGAAACAGCAACCAAATTATTGCTTGAGCATAAAAGTGTGAGAAAAGCTATTGAAGCATATAACTTAATCAAAAAATGAATAAAATAATAGTAACAGGCATCCTGTCATTTTTTTTAACAGGTTTTTTTTTTAAATCACCGCATAAAAGCTTTAATGGCAAAGACGAGAAAAAGCAATGGGTAGATAGTATTTATAATGGCATGACCACTCAGGAAAAAGTTGGTCAGTTATTTATGGTAGCGACCTATTCAAACAGAGATGAAAATCATGTTGACTCCATACAAAAACTTATCAAAGACTATAATATTGGCGGTCTAATATTTTTTCAAGGCGGTCCAGTACGTCAAGCTAAACTTACAAACATGTACCAATCTATGGCCAAAGTACCATTGCTGATTGGTATGGATGCAGAGTGGGGATTGAATATGAGATTGGACAGTACCGCTAGATTCCCATATAATATGACTCTTGGGGCCATTAAAAATGATGATTTAATCAAACAAATTGGAAGTCAGATTGGAAAACAGTGTAGGCGTTTAGGGGTTCATTTAAACTTTGCCCCAGTTGTAGATATAAACACAAACTCGAATAATCCCATAATAGGCGTGCGCTCATTTGGAGAAGATAAATTCAATGTAAGCAATAAAGCAATTGCATATACCGAAGGCTTACAAAGTCAAGGAGTCATGGCCTGTGCTAAACATTTTCCAGGACATGGAGACACCGATAAAGATTCTCATAAAACATTACCGACGGTTTCGTTTTCTGAAGAAAGAATTGATTCTGTTGAATTATATCCATATAAGGAGTTGTTTAAAACAGGAATTCCGGGAGTTATGGTAGCTCATTTAAATGTGCCAAGTTTAGAGCCTACCGCAGGGTTGCCTTCTTCGTTATCCTATAATATAGTTACAAATGTTTTAAAAAAACAATTGAAGTATAAAGGATTGATTTTTACAGATGCCTTAAACATGAAAGGTGCTACAAATTATGAGGAACCTGGAGACATAGATTTAGCAGCTTTTAAAGCAGGTAATGATGTATTGTTATTTACTGAAGATGCACCAAAAGCGATTTCAAAAATTATAGAAGCATACAATAACAAAGAGATAACTGAAGAGCGTTTAGAACATTCTGTAAAAAAGATTCTTGGAGCTAAATATGATGTTGACTTAAATCATTTCAAACCAATAGAGACCGAACAACTTGTAAATGATTTGAATGATGATACTAATGCACTTTTAAATGAAGAAGCCTTTGGTGATGCCATTACTACAATAAAAAATGACAAACACATTTTGTCAGTTAAAACTGGTGCGCATGAGAAAATAGCTTATATAAAATTAGGTGATGGTGAATATGGTGAATTTATTTCAGAATTAAAATCAGGAATGAACGTTCATGACCTTTCAGGGCTTTCACCAAAGAAGTTATTAAAGGCACTTAAAAAATATGACAAAGTAATCATAGGATACCATCGTTTAAATTATCGATTAACTAAAAGAATATCTGATGAAGATAGGACAATTATTGAAATTATTTCAAGGAAAAACAAAGTCATTTTAGATGTATTTGCAAGTCAGTATTGTTTAAAAAAAGTGTCTCTTAAAGATGTTGAAGGTGTTATCGTTTCCTTTGAGAATTCAGAAGTGTCACAAAAAGTATCAGCTCAAATTATTTTAGGCAAAAAAGTATCAAAAGGTAAATTGCCCGCT
>DASWKU010000331.1:0-4892 GCA_036396455.1 Flavobacteriaceae bacterium | reverse complement strand
ACATTTTCCTTTGTAATCCATAAACACATCTTCCAAACATGCCTTAAAAATTATATGATTTCCTTCGGCCTGTTTTGATGATCCATAACCACTTTCAAAAAAAGTTAATTTTACTTTGTTAATATCTTCTTCCTGTGGTAATTCTACTTTTTTCACTTCATTGTTTTTTAAAGTAAAAATGTTCTTTATCACACTCATAATAAATTATGGATTTTATTTATTAATTCTGTTTTTGATATTTTCTCTTTGGCATTTTCCAACAAAAATTCAGCAAGCTGTTCAATGTTTTCCTCAAGAAAGCCAAATTTTGAACAGTATTTTTTTAATGTATTTTCTTCATCTTCTGTGACTTTAAAATCTGCCCATATCATTAGAGCTAAATCATATAAATATTCTATCCTTTCTTCTAGAGAATCTGGAATAGTTGTATCATGAGAGGGATGTAACAAAATATTATCCAAATCTTGTCTAGAAACTCCTCTGTCTTCAGCAAATTTATATAGCATTTGCATTTCCAGAACATCAAAATTATCGTCGGAGAAAGCCATTTGATATAGCCTTAAGAAATGACTTTTTAATTCTGTGGTGATCATAATTGATTTATAATTAAAAATATTGTTAGACTGCCTGTCATTAATACTAGAAGAATACCCACACACCCTTTTTCACCTCTATAATTGTATGATTTTGTTCTTGTTTTAGTAAAATGGCCTTGAACATATGTACCATCCTTTTTGTAGTAACCACGACGATAGCCCATAATTTCTTTATTATAATAATTGAATTAATACAATAACACTTATTAAAAGTGTGGATAAAAAAACACTCAAACAACCACTTTTTGAGGATTTTGAAAATGACTTCCGATACGTTAAACCAGGTATACCCGTTCGTAATGAATAGCCTTTAGACCCTACAGATCCGGCTTTTGTTTTGTAACTCGGTGAAATACCTGATTTACTAACATTAATTCCTAAACCCTTGCCTAAATTGATTCGTTTTTGAAACCTCAACCCCATACCTTCATAGTTATTAGTTGCTTTCTGACCATCAATATTTGGCTTTATGAATTTTTAACTACCAAAAAAGCACAAGTGATGCTTAAAAGTGACATATACTTTACTGTTATCGGTTTTTTATTAGTTTTTACATCCATTTTTATCACAATTAATTTCTTCGTAGGTATTTACCCAATGACTTGGATGTTCGGTAGTGTCAAAGCCACAACCGGTTTTTCCACCTTTATATCCTTTATGAACTTCTCCTGTTTCTAAATGTTTTACTGCCATAATTTTAAATTTTAAAGATTAGTATTTCAAACTTAAACCCATTAACGCACAAAACCTTACGGAATCCCGTACCCGCCCTAAAAAACCATGGGCATACCCATAATCAGTATGCCCAATGGTCCCTTTTAATAATAGTTTAATAGCGTACAAGTTTACAATATCATTTGAACATGACCTTACGGGAAACCTCAAAAGGGCATAAAATTTTTCCCCTCCCGTCCCGTAAGTGTCTGGACGGAGGGTTTGAAAAAACAGCAAACCTCCCCCCGATACTTCGGGGATACTTCGGGGATACGCCCGGGATGGTTCGGAGCAAAGCCTAAAAAACAAAAAGGTCAAAAAACAGCAGAAACAGCAAAAAACAGCATAGGATTAAAAGCAGAAACCATAAGATGGAACCCTGAACTCAAAGGTTCAGCGCAGATAGACCCCGCCAGAGGCGGCAGGACATTGGGGTTGATGCTATTTCAAACTCCCCTTTCTCCCACCCAAAAATGCCTGTCTGCCCTGTCTGCCGACAGGCAGGCGACAGACAGGGGATTCATTCCCCTCTTCGACTGAACCTGCCTAACGGCAAGGCAGGGAGGAAAGCTTTAAATAAGGCCCAGGTCTTTGACGATGGCGATCAGATGGGTGGCATTATTGGCCTTGAACTGGATGCGGAGCTTGTTGAGGCGTTTTTCGATGGAGCTCAAACTGCTTGGGGCAATGTTCTCCTTGCTGAACCACTGGCTGATCTCCTCCTGTGAACGGCCCAGCGCCAGTTGTTTGAGCAGTTGGATGTCGTACTCATCGATCTCGAGTTCGTTTTTAGGATTCAAGGCATTTTGGACTTCGGGGGATAAATACAATTGGCCACTGAACATGGTGTGGACGGCCTTTGACAGTTCCACCAATCCCCTACGCCCTTTGCAGACATAGGCATTGATATGGAGTTCGTTGACCAGCATCCGCACCTTTTGAAGGCGATCCTCAATGGAATAGACCATCACCTTTAGGTCTGGGGCTTCTTCCCTTAATGTTTTGATCAAGGCTTCCCCTGAGGAAAACTGCTGCTGGCGATGATCGGATTTAAATGATAGGTCGGTAATGAGCAATTGGTAAGGGGCCTGCTCCAACACCGCCTTTTTAAACTTGAGATAGGCATCGTCGCAATACTGGACGACATCTATGTGACGGATACCCAGATCGACAAGGGTATTGAAAATTCCCCTGTTGATATCATCCATATCCTCGGCCACCAAAACCTTTGTAAACATGAGCTATATTGAAATTTTTACATTAAAACCTTGATTCACTTTGGATTCAAATGTAATGGTTCCGTTTATGGATTTTATACGGTTTTCCGCATTTACCAATCCATTGTTTTTGTGCAGGTCGCAGCCAACCCCATTATCCTTATAATCGATATGTACAGTTTTACCGGTCTGATCAAAACCGATCACCACCCAAGTGGCCTTACTGTGCTTTCGCATATTGGTCATGAGTTCCTGAAGCACCCTGTACAAGGCGGTCTTTTTTAGATCCTGTACCACATCCCAATTGATTTTAGACAGATTTTTGGTCACGATGTTGACCTCGTCGCTTTTATAGCCCAGCAGCAGATCGTTCAAGAGTTCGGAAAAATTTTCCCTGACATTGATGGCACTGTTTTCCTTGGAAATATCCCGTGTTCTGTTATAAATGTTTTCCAGGTCGTCCAGGACCTCATCGGAGTTATTGGACCGTTGGATTTTGGTGATGACATGATAGACATCGTTGGCGACCTCATCGTGTACTTTTTTGGAAATGCGGGCCTCTGTTTGATAGACCTGCTGAAGTTTGTCCTTTTTGTATTTGGTATTGAGAATGACATATAAAAACAACGAAAGCAGGGTGATCAGGATCCCAATGGCCAAATACAATTGTTTCCATCGTTTTTGTTTTTCCTTTTCCAGTTCGTTCTGCTTTGCCAACTTCTCCTGGATCACATAAGCATATTTCATGGAGGCGTATGCATTTGTGCCTTGTTGTTTTGCCAAGGTGAGGCTATCGTTTATTCTTTTATATTCCACAACATTGGCATCGGCGCTCAAACTCAAAAGATTTTCCAATGCATCCTTAATGTAGGAAACAGCATTTATGGATTTTGCCAAGTCCAGAGCCTTTTGTGCATATCCATTGGCTTTGGCTTTTTCATTGCGGTCTTTGTAGTATGCGGTGAGGTGTTTATAACTGGCATAAGTCCCTGAAGGGTCATGGAGGTCCAACCTCATGTTCAGTGCGCTTTCCATGGTGCTTAAGGCTTCTTCATTTCCCATTTTGGATTGTACATGGCCCAGGTTATCCAAAGCCCTTGCCATTTCCCTAGTGTCCTTTATTTCGGAAGCCATTTGGTATGCTTTTGAGAATTCATTGGCAGCCAACTGCAATTGCCCTTGGTCTTCGTAAACCAAGGCCCTGTTGTTCAAGGCCACCGTCCGTTGATTGGGAGTTTGTGCAAGGGTCAGGACCTTGTTATAATACTCCAGGGCCGTATCGTATTTTGTCAACACCCTATATATTTTACCCAGATGGTTGTAAATCCCAATCCTGTGCTCCAAAGTTTCTTTGCGCGCTCCCATCCCGTCCAGCAATTTTAGGGCTTTGATGGCCGAGTTTTCACTATCGTTGGTATATCCAATCTCATTTTGAATGATGGCCATGTACCTTAAATCCAGAACGGCCCTAAGCGTATCCTGCTTACCTAAACTTTGTTGGTAATGCCTGTTAAAAAAGGTATAGGCCGAGGTGAGATCGGTACTCTTTTGGGGGTTCCTGAACAGGTTGAAGTAATAGCCTGAACTGTCGGCTGGTGGTTGGGCCCTTAGGGTATTGCCCATGACCATCGTCCCAAACACCAGGGCATAAAAAAAGAGGGATGCGTTCACAAATGGTTTCATCCCTCTAAAATACTAACTAAATGGTTTGGTTGTTCAATTTAATTTCCATCTGGCGGCGGCGGCGGTGGTGGCGGGATGATATCCCCATCTTCACCACAGCAGGCTTGTGGCGTTGCGACCTCATCAGACAAACTTTGTGGCGTACACGAAGAAAATGCCATATTGAGGAAAACCGTAAACATAATTAAATATATTTTTTTCATTTTGTAACTCATTAAAATTTGACAATTGTGTGGCTGTCCGATTGGGATCGGATATTGTGATGTTCAGCAACACCTAAAATTTTGAGAAGACGTCTATCTCGTTTTGGGAAGTGTGGAGTGCATAAGTAAAGCGTTGTGGTTACTTCCCGATGGTCACTTGACCTTACTTTGCATCTCCAGTGTTGAATTGAAGTTCGCAAGCCTTATTGCGAGTAAGGCGGTCATCAATTCAAGACAAAGGAATAGATACCGATTAGGTTTGTGTGGAAATTCGTAAGAAACCATAGCGAAAGTTTATGGAAATAAATTTTCCGAACGTTTCCAATAAGATTAATTAATTGTATGTCCGTAAACATCCCTAAATTCAATAAAATTCTGTATATTTAGCAGATATTAAAACAGTTAATCATGAATATATTTTCTTTTGGGGTTCATTTTACAGATGAAGCGAGTTGTCGTTTACATTTTAAGGCGCATCG